>JAOZGF010000095.1 GCA_027491845.1 Thermoproteota archaeon
GACTACCGACAAAATGAGAAGAAAAGTCATTGTCAAAGGTGTTGCAGGTACATTTAACCCTATCACAATACCGAATATTATAGCTAACGCTGAAAGAATAAATATTATTGAAATGCTTTTCACCAAATCCGGTACATCTAGTTTTTCAAACTTTATTCCTTTCTCCCAAATGTTCTTGGACAATGTTTTCCCTAGCATTGTTCCATTGTGAATAGTTTCACCTGATTTTAAGCTGTGAACCGCTATTCCAATTCTATTTTCTTTCTGTGATTCCAAAAAATCTTTTAGCGAAGGAGAAAGACTGTGCTCTTGGATTATGTTTATAAGTAACCAATCTTCTTTCCACCTTCTCTCAACATCAGCCACTATTTCCCTTACGTCCCTTGGCTTTGCATTTTTCATAATGTGAAGCATTAGGTGAACTTTGTATTTAGGCGCTACAAAAAAAGAAAATACCCTTGACAGCAGAAAACCCTTTTCCTCAGTTGTGCCTACTGCGTAAAGCGGGTACGTATGTCTCCCTATTTTTTTATTCCTAAATATTTCTGTGAAGGTCACGTACCACTTCAATTTTCCGCTTACTAATTGTTCTTCTAGGTAATCTATTAACCACTCTACTTGCAAAATTGCTCCCAAGAAAACCGTATTCATCTTTTTTTAAAAAACTAAAAAAAGAAAAATGTTTAGGTTTTACTCTGGAGGTATGGATAAATAGATTGTTGTCATGTCGATGCCTCTCCTCTTGTTCTTCCATTTGTAGTAGAAGTATAGTGCTATGCCTATAATAATGAGGGCTATGAAACCGCCTAAGGCAGAGTATACTCCTTCTTGCCAGAGACTCCATGCATCACTTACGAACAATCTTCCGAAAGTGTAGAGACAATAGGCTGCTAGAATTGTTGCCACAACCCCAAGTGCAACTGTAGCCCCTGAAGGAGGTTTCACAGCTGCTCTGTCATATATGTCTTTCCTTCTTATAGGGAGCAACATCAATGAGAGACAGAATAGAGTTAAGAAGAATGCATCGTATACATCTGTTCCCAGCATTCCAGCCCAGTAGAAGTATGTTAGAAGGCCTCCTACATTAGATTCTGCTATGCATCCAAAGCTTCCTAGGACTGCCGTGACAATTATTGCCCAAATGGGTGAGTGCCATCTTTCACTTACGTATGCGAAGGATTCAGGGAGCATCCTGTCGAATGCCATTGCAAAGAAAGCACGTGACGCTACAAGAAGGAAAGGCGGTATGTCGTTTGCAAGCCATAGAACGCCTGCCAAAGCAATAAGCCAACTCAGCCATCCCATGTTCAATCCACGAGCTACCAAGGATGCAACTCCTGTTGTCCAAGCAGGTTGAAAGCCTGGTATTGTTTTTGCTGCTTCCTTCGCTGCCTCGGGTCCATAAGTTAACCAGCTATAGGCTTGGAAAAAGCTCCAAGTGTGGCCTTCCGCTGTTGTAGTGGCTACGCCCATGCAAGCCCAAGAAGCAAGGCTTGAGGCAAGAAGGTATATTATTGTAATCAGAACCCCTGCACTAAGCACTATTGCTGGAAGCTTCCTATTAGCTTCCTTAACTTCTCCAGCAATGAATGTCACTGAATACCATCCCATGTAAGCCCAAAATGCACCTGCTAAGGCCCAGCTAAATGCTGTTCCGAAATCTGCTATGTTTTTAGCCATTCCTGACTGCAGCGCTAACTGTACGAATTTTTCCGGAGAGGCTCCCATGACTGTTTCTACGCCCCTAGCCAGCGAAGATGGATCTACGATCCTTGTTATCCACATGGCGAAGAAACCTATTGTTATAGCAGCGGGAATCCAGAACATTACATGTAACAATCTCCCGTATTGCCTAACTCCGAACAATGCTAAGATGGCGAAGATCCATATTACAATTAACCCGCCTAAGAATAACTGAAGTGCATTGAAGGCTATAACTGTGGGAGCTAGAGCTATATTGTAGAAAATCATTATGGCCTCGAATACAGCTACACCTATCAAGCCGTAACTGAACGCCTCAGATAAGAACATCAGCCATGAAGCCAGGTAACCGAGGAAAGGATGCACTACTCTTGAAATGGTAACGTATCCTCCCCCACTTCGAGGCATGGCAGCTGTGACAAGGCCTGCAGCATAACCTGTTATCCAAACTATTATTCCTCCGACAAGGAAGGCCCAGAATATTGCTGGAAGGCCTCCTGGCATTAAATCATTGGGTATAGGCCATGGACCGCTGAATTGGAAAGCTCTTTTTTGCCATCCTAAGCCCACGACGTGGGTTATTATTATCATCATGCCCAATAGGAATCCTACTTCTCTGACCAGCCCTGTAGCTTCTCTTAGAAACATAGATGGCTTTTCCGCCATTTATTTAATACCTCTCTATTTTGTTTCAAACTACCTTTTTTCGTTGGTTTACACATTTTTCTTCGTCACTTATATTTAAATCATGAAGTTTTAAGAGGATTTGAGGATTAGGAAGATAACAATGTAATGGTTTAATTACTCATGTATGAACATTTTTTTAAAAAGAAGCCATGAAAATTATAATGTGAGTAACCATGTAATAATGCGTGAATACGTTTCCCCAAAGCTTTTTAAAGGAAGAAATAGCTTTCAATGAAGAAAGGCAAAGGATACCTCGCAATTTTTTTAACCGTTTTCCTTAGTTGTTGTAGGTGGACGGAGTGAAGAAAAAACTTAGGCTTTTATTTGTAACGGATATGCATGGCTCCGAAGGTGTCTGGCGCAAGTTTCTGAATGCGTCAGCTATGCTTAAGGTGGATTTAGCTATTTGCGGCGGGGACTTAACAGGCAAAATGCTTGTTCCAGTGGTTAATAATGGAGACGGAACATATACGTATTATTTTTTGGGAAAGACACATACCGTAGGGGAAAAAGGAATTCCTAAGGCCTTCAAGGAAATCGTTGGAATTGGTTATTATCCAATTAAGCTTTCCAGAGAGGAATATGAGGCAATGCGTAACGATCCGGAGTTACAGAAAAGAACGTTCACCAGGGTCATGATGGAAGGCGTAGATAGGTGGCTTAGCCTTGTTAGAGAAAAAGTTCCTTCTAACACGGTTGTAATGGTGTGCCCCGGAAACGATGATAGATTTGAGATAGACGAAGTTGTTGCTAAGCATAGTGAAGTAGTCAATGGAGAAGGAAGAGTTGTAGAAGTTAAGGGTTACGAAATAATAAGTTCAGGTTGGACCAACCCTACACCTTGGAAAACTGCACGGGAAGAACCTGATGAGAAATTAGAAAAAAGGCTGAGAAGTTATATATCCAAATTAAGTGACGTGGAGTCGTCTATCTTTAACTTTCATGCTCCTCCTTACCAAAGCCAGATAGACAGTGCACCTCTTCTAGATGAGAATTTTAATCCTGTCCTTAGAGGAGGAAGGGTTGTCATGGTTCCTGTAGGGAGCAAAGCAGTCAGGAAGGTTATTGAGGAATACCAGCCTTTGATTGGTTTACATGGGCACATTCATGAAAGCAGTGGAAGCATTAAGATAGGTAGAACCTGGTGTGTGAACCCTGGAAGCGAGTATGCTGAAGGAATACTGAGAGGCTTCTTAATAGAGTTAGACGGCTTAAAAATAAGGAGGCTTCAGAGAATTGAGGGATAAACTAAGGTTAAACCCATGATACAACTAACTACTTTTTAGGGATCTATTCCTTCGTTCTTGCAAAACACCAAAAGTTTTTTGTTGAATTCCTTTAATGTGTTAACTATTTCTGTTAAGTTATCATAGATTAGCTCGGCCTTCACATCGGCGTACATGTGTACGATTATATTTCTCAGACCAACTAGGCCCTGGATTTTTTCTCTTAGCAATTCATCCACATCAATGAGATGAGAAGCTTTGTTGACAACTTCTTTATAGGTTTCAGGCATTTTTATGTCTTTAGCTGCAAGAATTGCGTTGGAAATGTCAATTATGAATTCTACGCCAATTTGTATATTTCTTTCAGCAACTGAGAGAAGGTATAAATCTTCAAGGAAAACTTTTTTCTCCTTCTTCTTGAGTTCTTTTAGGATTTGGAGAGCTTTGTTAAACCTCTCAAGCCTTCTTAATGTACTGGGTTTCAAGTTAGGGCCTTCTTTATTTCTTTTTCTTCATATACCTTAGCTATGTGAACCCAATCATCATGAAGTTTGGAAAGCTTTAATTTGTCCTTGATCAATTGTGAATGATTCTGACAGTAAAGAATCATTCCTTCCCGCAAGGCGTCATACTTAACAGAGAAAGGGGCAAAATTCAATATAACTACATCTAGGTTATCTAGGCCTAGTTCCCCTGTGAACTTTTTAAGAAAAGAGAAAATTTCCCTTTTTTTTAGGTTCTTCACCTTCACTGCAATATCTATGTCGCTTTCTCCAAAAATGAAGCTTTTCCTAACCAGTGAACCAAACAGTAGACAATAAACAATGTTGTACTTCTTAGCTATAACCTCAATTTTTCGTTGTAGAGTTGCAATTATTTCTTCCAATTTCCTCATGAAATCACTAAAAGAAGCTTGTTCAAAAGATAAATTTAAAAATGAGATAAAAATGGGTTTTGTAATGGGTTTGTTTTGTTGTTGAAAGCTTATTTTTTATTTTTCCATTAACCTCCAGATTCCGAAGCCACCTACTGTTTCGTCTGTTTCAACAGGGTTATACCATCGCTTTCTAGTGCCGACTTTAGCTCTCATTTTCCATTTCATTGTTTTGGGTTTTTCATCTATTTTCTTTAAAGCTTGACTTAGTTTATTGTTTAAGTCTTGTTTGTCTTCCTCTTTTAGTCCCTCTATTTTGTTAAGCAATTTTTTTATGCCTTTCAGATTTGTCGTTACAGTGTAATAGAAGCCCCAGTCCTTTGAAAGTATGTTGGACACGTATTCGATGTTTACTGTTTCTTTCTCCGTTTCCCCTATGTTGTGGGCTCTCAACAGTAAAACCACGTCTTTTAGATCCTTTTCTGAAAAATTAACTATCTGTGTTTTTTCTAGGAAGAGATCTGTCACGGTTACTGTTGGGTAGTCAAGTTCAAGTCTACCCCTAAAATCAATTGGGTGGTTAGCCACGAGTAACTTGTCATAGAATACATCTACATAAAACCATCCTTTTGGATGGAAATATATTTGTCGTTCGGATGCTGCTGACGACAATGTTGTCTTTCTTTTTATGTACCCGATTGCCTTAAACATTTCTTCTACTTTTTTTCTATGTTTTCTGTAGGACATGAAGTCTATGTCGGTGAATTCCTGTTTTTCCTTTCCAAGTCTACCTATTCTTTTAGATAGTTCTTCTTGGTTTAGGCTGTGGAGTTTAACGCCTAATCCACCCATTACTCTAAGCAATATGTCTTTTTTTGATGCTTCCTCCACGATTTTTTTTGCTTCTTCCATGAATACTTGTGAAGGAATTATCCCTTGCCATTCAGGCGGTATTTCCACCTCTATTTTTTCTTCCCTCTTTAGCCACATGGGATGAACCTATTTAATTCTATTTATTCTAGAATTACTTTGTTTTCCTATTTTTAAAACAATTGTTGGTTTGCTTAATTCCTGTATTACTGGTGAATTATGGCTAAAAACTTTTTTAAGTTCAGATGAGGCTTAAATATTGAATTAGAAGCATTTTCACATTCATTAAAGCTGGTTTTGGTTGATTAAAATTGAAATACGTTAGATTTGTTGTTCTACTCATTTTGTGCATTTCACTTATTGGTTTTGAAGCGTATGGAAGTGTTAGTGGGTTCGAAGAGGTTATTTTGAAGAAAATCAACTTATCTGAAATGTATTCTTGCATTTCTTTTCTTTCATCAACCACATGCTACGGTAGGTTAAGTGGTTCTATGGGGGAAAGGGCTTCTGCCAATTACGTTTCAAATTTTTATGATGAAATAGGGCTAAAAAAACTGGATTTCTTAGGTTTATCAACTTATCAACAGTATTTTAGTCTTAAAGGAAATGCTAAATGTATAATCAGGTTGGGAGAAAAAGGTTCAAAAATATTTGAGTTTGAAGCTGCTGTGGATGGAAGAACAAAGGTGGACAGCGTCAGTGGAAAATTTGTTTTTGCAGGCTACGGCATAACTTATCCTGGGAAATGGGATGATTACGGGGGGCGCATGCTCCTTGAAAAAGAAGTTGTTTTTGTGTTAGACAGTGGGCCTAGAGGGGATCCTTCCCTTATTCCTAAGGATCCTTATTGGTCTTTAGCTTACAAGGTTCAAAATGCTTACGAGCATGGGGCTTCAGCTATCGTGGTTGTAGGTAACCCGCTTAGAAATCCACTTCACACCCCTATAACTGACATAGGTTTACGTTTGATAAGTTTTAACCCTCCAATCCCTGTGTTCTCCATTAGCACTGACGACTTTGAGGGACTAATGAGATACTGTGGAGAAGTCCTCGTTGACCTTCAATTTAAGATGGATGGGAAATTTGAACCTACTGGGCCTTTATCCTACCCGATGTACGTAGTGCTCACGGCTGAAGAAATACGTTCCCAAAACATTGTGGGCTATATTCCAAGTAACTTGGGAGAAAGCTACGTTGTTTTGAAGGCACGTTTAGATCATACTGGAACTAAAAAAGACTTTTTTTATCCAGGAGCCGATTCAGCCTCAGGCGTAGCCTGTTTGCTCGAGATAGCGAAGGCCTTGGTGGAAAGTGGCTTTCATCCTTCAAAAAACATAATTTTCCTTGTTTGCTCAGGTGAAATCCAGGGTTCAACCGGAAGCCTGGCCTTTATTGAAGAAGTGAAAAGGAAAAATTTTCTGAAAAAAATTGAAATGCTGATAGAAGTTGAAATGATTGGTGTGGGGCCTAGTGAAAAAGTTGTGGTGGAAGGAGCTGATACGAAAAAGGCTGAAAACAGGGAAAAAATTTCAAGTGTAATTAGCGGAATCAAGTTGGTTGCGGCAGAGTTAAATATAGACGTCTTAAGCCAGTGGTCACGTTCCTCAGGGTTTTATCTCTTCGGAGAAAAAGGTATTCCTAGCGTAAGAATTTTAAGCGGCGGCAGCGTGCTGCAGCACCAGGAACTTCTTTACTCCTCCAAGGACACGTTGGAAAAGATAAAGGGCGACACCCTAAAAAGAGTTTCGAATCTCTTGGTTCTTTATCTTTCAAGACTCCTTTTTAAAGGTAAACGTTACTTGGTGGAGTCCCTTTATAGGGGAACAATCTTTTTTGGCTCAGGTGCTGCAGGTAGTGACGAGGATACTTCTTATTTAATCTCAAGTTTCTTTTTGGGCAAAGAGGTCTTAAAGGATTCTCAATTCTCAAAGTTAAAACCATACGGAAAAATATTTATCGTGGGCGGAACGTTTTCCAACACTTTATTCTTAGAGTTAAGTATCCCGTCAAAATATGGTGTCGAGTTCAGAAGAAAAGGGAAAAACATTGTTTTGAAGCATCAATTTTGGGCGAAATATGACGAATACGTTTTTACTCCTCAAATGTGGAGAAAAGAAGATTACGGGGCCGTAATCATTGATCTTTTATCTGACAAAAAGGTTGTTTGTGTTGCTGGATGTACAAGGTATGGAACTAGGGCAGCTGCGCTTCACCTTATTCATGATTGTAACGTATTCAAAAAATTGGTGGCGATTGTTCATTGGCAGGATTCTAATGGAAACGGCGTAGTTGAAAGAGGTGAGGTTGAATTGGTTAAGAGGATTGTCGAAGGCTAGTATTG
This sequence comes from Thermoproteota archaeon, assembly GCA_027491845.1. Classification (GTDB taxonomy): domain Archaea; phylum Korarchaeota; class JAOZGF01; order JAOZGF01; family JAOZGF01; genus JAOZGF01. The sequence goes on from JAOZGF010000095.1 coordinate 7,700, forward strand.
TTTGTTCTCTTCTTGTATTGTCCTTCTTTTCAAGAGAAAAATGGTAAAGTTGCTAATTGTTTAAGGCACCCCGTTGGAAAAGTATATAATATATAAATGCAGTAATCCACTTAACATAGAGGTTCACAAAGTTTCTTGGTTCCTGCTGAGGTGACTTTGTGAGGACTATTAAGAAATTATGGGCTCCTTGGAGGTACAGATACATTGAAGACCTCTATAAGTTAAACGAAAACCGTTGCATATTCTGTATTGACAGGAACGAGGAACCAAGCGAGGAAAACCTTATTCTATATAAAAGCAAGCATTCTTTCTTGATAATGAACTATTTCCCCTACAACTGCGGCCACTTAATGGTTGCTCCCTATAAACATGTTTCAAGTTTAGAGCAACTTTCGAGTGAGGAGTTAAGTGACACCATGTCACTAATCGCTTTCTCCCTAAAACTCCTTAAGAAAACATTGAAGCCTGAAGGATTTAATGTTGGCATGAACATAGGTAAGGCGGCTGGGGCGGGTGTAGAGGGACATGTACATGTGCACGTTGTTCCTAGGTGGGTGGGAGACACTAACTTTATGCCTTTAATCGGAGGAACAAAAGTAATACCTCAACTTGTCACTGAAACATACAGGAGAATTAGAAACGAAATTGAAAATTACTTTAGCGTGTAACCCGCATCTCCCGCAATTCCTCCAACGTTTTTTTGGCAGAAGGATTCTCAAAATGCCTTCTAACAGGTTCTAGTAGCTTGGATAAGTAATCTGCTACATCGTTTTTAAGGTCAAGAGGGTGAAGCTTTCCCTCCCTGTACCTCTTCTCTATTTCGCCATAGCTCCAACATTCTATTTCCCCCCCATACTTAGCAGGCCTACATATCTGAAAACACGTTTCTTCTCCCCTAAAAACTATGTGTTTAACCCAGTCAAGCATAGGGTTAAACTCAATGTTTTTTTCAGGGCAAAAGCAGGCTAAGATTTTTCTTTTAATTTCCTCAGGCGAGTCATGGATAAATATGGATGTGTAGGGAAGGCTTTTGCTCATTTTATATGTCGACCAAAGCTCCTTTGCCTGTTTTTCGTCCAAAATTTGTTTTTCAGGCTTCACGAGGCCGAGTATTAAGTGGTGGTGAACTGCAACTGGCTTGTAAAGTTTCTTTTCGCCGTCCTCTTCGAAATATAGGCCTAACGTTTTCAGTTTGAGGGCGACCTCTCTGGCTATCACGTGCGCTTTCCTTTGATCCGTGCCTGCATGCGGAAGGTTAACCCTCAAAGAAAAAATGTCTGCAACCTGCATTGGCGGATAAATCAACTGGGCGAAATTAACTGATTCAGCTTCTCTCCTGCCCATTATCGTAATTGACTTCCTGATCCTGCTTAGAGAAACGTTTTTAGATATTTCTATAAGGCACTGCCAGTACTCATCATTATGGTGGTAAAGTTCGCTTCCCAGTACAAAACTCACTTTGTCAGGGTTTCCTCCCACAGCCTTAAGGCTTGCCTTCATCGCTTCCTTGAAATAACCTCCTGCAACCTTTCTAATGACTTCAAGGTCTCCACCTAGTTTGTCATTTATCCAGCTATGCCAATCCGCAAGGAAAATAGTACAGTTAACGCCTGCCTTTTGGAAATCCGCTATTTTTTGCATTGAAACTATTCCTGTACCAATGTGCACAAATCCTGAAACTTCAAATCCAATGTAGTGTTTCAGAGGGACTCCTATCTCCATCAAACGTTTTAGATCTTCAATTGTCAACACTTCTTCCGTAGGCGGCCTACAAATTAACTCTATTCTTTCTTCTACATCCACTTTCCTTTCAACTCATCTTAAAATATTAAAAAGGCAAAGTAACCTATCTTTTACTTTTTAACGTTTTCATGGACTTGTTCAATTCATTTTGGAACCAATAAAAAAGCTGTTTTTATTCGCTCTCTATATATGTTTTTTTCGTCAAATACTTTAAATAACCTTTTAAGAATAAGTAGGGGACTTCTTGAAAAAAATTGAGGACTCGATGGAACATGGAGGGAAAAGTTTCATTTGGAAAAGAGGCAGAAGATAAATGGAGGCAATTAACGTATTAATTAAACTCTTTCTTACGATAGGTATTTCGCTCGTCTTTGGATTTATTGCCTTAAAAGCAGGATTTCTGGACTTAACAGGGTTTATTGCCGCTTTCTGTGTGGGCTTCATAGTTTTCTTTTGCGGAGGATGGAGATGGTTTATTGTGCTTCTTTCTTTTTTTCTCATTTCATCTTTCTTCACAAAATTCAGGTATGAGGAAAAAAGGGTTCAAGGTGTTGCTGAACAAAAAAAAGGCAAGAGAAATTGGAAAAAGGTTTTATCTAATGGAATAATTCCTGCCTTGTTTAGTTTATTGGAGGTCGTCGCTCCAAACGGAGAAATCATGTTGCATGCTTTTTTAGGTGGAGTTGGAGTAGCTTGCTCTGACACACTGGCCACAGAGATAGGTTTATTGTCAAAAAAAGAGGCAAGACTCATCATAAATTTAAGAAAAATCGTTCCAAAGGGAACAGATGGAGGCGTAACGCTTTTAGGTTTTGAAGCAGGCTTCCTGGGTTCTCTCATCATTGCCTTAATATCTTTGGGGCTTGGGTTAGTAAGTGTGTTTTCAGCTCTGCTAGTGTGTCTTTCAGGTTTCATTGGATGTTTAATCGACAGTGTTTTAGGGGCAACTCTCCAACTGAGAGGTTGCCTAAACAACAACCATGTAAACATAATTTCAATTTGCATAGGATCTTTAATTTGTCTGTCGCTGCTTATCTTAACTTAGCGTTCAAAGAGATTAAAGTGGTTCTTCTAGCTTAAGTGTTTTTAACCCTGTTTCAGGGTCAAATTCCCTGTGAAGCTCTCTTGAAAGCTCAAACAACATTATTTCGACGGTCCCTGCCACCTTGTTTCCAGGTAGCACATGCCCGCCTATGCATTTTCCTTCTTTATCGCTTAAAACCATGTGCGAATGTATAATGAACTCCCCCCTTTCGCCTAAGGCGATGTTTCCCATGCATGATGCTATTTCAAACCCCTTGTTTTTCCTTATTTCAATGTATTTTTTCTTGTCCAGGTCGTAGAAAGCCAAAGCACAGTTTTGAAGTGCACCTATACATGTAAAGAAAGCTGATCTAATGTTCTTTTCCTTGACAGCCTTCTTTATGATTTCAAGGAGGTCTTCATCTTTCTTCCCCTTTAAAACGTAAATTTTAGTGGTTCTATTCCGCTCGATTTCCATGTTTTTCCTCTCATTTTTAGGTTCATTAATCGGAAACAGAGTGATACCAACGTAATATATATTCAGGAAGCCTGTAACCTATTCTGTCAAGTTCTTGAGTCATTAATATTGGAATTGGACTTAATGCATATGCCGTTTTTTCGTAAAACCTGAGGAAGCTTTCTCTTTTGAGTAATGGTGAGCCCGCCTCTATTTCCTTTCCTCTTTCACTTTCATCTCCAACTATCATCGATATACCGCCGTAATTTCTAGCTTTCTCCACGAGTTCACATCTTTCTGAGGCCGTTATAGTTATTATTTTTGCCTTCAAATTTATAAAATTCTTTGCCCACCTTAAAGTCGCCTTTGTCCTGCCTGAGTAACTTATAAATATTCCTAGATCCCCTGGCATGGGCCTAGGTGTCGTTTCTCTCCTAGCAACGAAGACTTCCGACCCAAGAACCCTCTTAATGTGCATGAGCCTTAAAGCCGTCATAGAGCAAATGTAGTGGTCCTCACCTAACCCATGGAGGAAAACGTTTCTTCTTTCATTTAAAAGACTAACAATTTTTTCGTAAGTCTTATCTTGGATAAAACCGTCAAGGAGCCTACCTATTTCCGCAAATGACCTTTTCCCTCTCTCCAAAACATAGTCTGCATCTTCTTTTAAATGTATGGCTTCGACAACACCTTGAAGTAAACTTATCAGCGCTAGTTCAAATTGGTCTCCCATTATCCCTACTCCTAAAAGTTTTTCAGCATTAGAGACAGGTTCTTCTTCTTTTGTCCGTCCTTTGAGCACTACGATTGGCCCGTATTCCCCGGTCACAGACGGGACAGGTGAGTTAGGGTTAGAGGTAATTGTAACCATTCTTATCTCGTTTCTCCGTTTTCCTAAGAACTTTTTTAAGTCATTAGCTACTTCCAAAGGAGTTGCTGACTTGCCTGAACCTGTTGAGAAAACGTACACAACTCTCCCAAACTTTTTAACCAATGTTTCAGGACTGGGATAGCCTGGATCCTCCAGCGTAAAAATTGTTTTTATCCTGTTTAACTGGCTTAAAGCGATTATTGTAGCGTAAAAAGATCTTCCCTCCCCTACAGCCACTATGCAACCTGCTTCCCTCATTATCTTAAGCATTTCATTAACTTGGCTTTTCTTAAGCTGAAGAAAGTTACTGTAGACCCTGTTAATGTAGCCAAAATATTTACTGATAGATCTCATTTTTCTAACCAACTTTGTTTATTGGCGAAGACATTGGTTTAAATTTTAACTAAATATATAACCCTAATTCACTCGGAAAATTTGACAATGTCAAGATTCATTGCCCTTACCCTATAAAGCTTAGGTTAAGAATGAAGAAACGCGAAGATTTACTTAAACGGTTAAGAGTTTAATTCTCGGCTTAATTTTCTCGTTGATTTGAGCCACCTTGTGCATAAAAGATAATGGCGATGAAAGAATGCTTACTTTCCCCTTTAAGATGTCTTCTCTAAACTTTAATAAGTTACCGTCATAGCTTGTGTAGCATGTCTTAATCATGGCTTTAAGCTG
>JAOZGF010000096.1 GCA_027491845.1 Thermoproteota archaeon
CTTTAAGAGACTGAACATGAAACCCCACACCATCAAGGGCACGAGGGGAATTGAGATAATCGATGAGTTCACAGTTGAAAAAGGAGACGTAATTGTTGAAAAAAGAATGTTAAGCGCATTCTTCGGAACAGACCTTGACTTCACCTTTAGGGAGTTGAAGATTAGAAAGGTGGTAGTTGCAGGGATAGTTACGGACATCTGCGTCTTAAAAACGGTCTTGGATGCCTGGGAACTCGGTTACGAAGTAATTGTCCCCAGAGACTGCGTCACATCTTTTAGCGAGGAAAGACATCGCGCCGGCCTCAGCGTCTTCAAGGCACTGAAGATAGAGACACCAACGCTTTCAGAGCTTCTTTCCTCCTTAGCTAGAAAAGCAGAAAACCATGTAAAAACAAACATTTGATTTTCCGCAAAATCTAACTTGACTCTAACTAACTATTAAGTTCCTGAAAACTCGCCAAAAAGATTTACGTTAATAACCTTCCAAAAAATTGGTCAATGAAACTTTCTTTTCATGTAATATGTTTGCAATGCAACCATCATCTTTTAAAGAACTAAGGATTGTAATGATTGTAATAATACTCTCTCAACTATTTCCCTTCTCACCAAGCCTCGGTCTGATCAATGAGTCAGGGTCTCTATGAAGCAAAAAGGACTTTATCTAGGCTATGAAGTTAATTTTAGGGATAGAGAGGAAACTGAGCCGTTTTACCTTCCAACCTCTGACCTGCTGACGCATTGTGTTATACTTGGCATGACAGGGTCAGGAAAAACTGTCTTAGGAAAAATAATCCTTGAGGAAACAGCTTTAAAAGGAATACCTTCCATAGCAATAGATCTAAAGGGAGACGTCTCATCACTTGCATTGGTTTCCTCAGAAACGCTCGAAGAATACTCGGAATCCTGGGTCGGCACAGGAAACCTGGAAGTTAACCTTGAAAAAGCCAGGTTTTCCGTAGAAAAACACTTGGAAAACCTTTCGAAATACGGGATAAGTAAAGAAACAGTTAATTATTTTTCGGAGTCAGTAAATGCCGTAGTATTTACACCCAGGTCTCTTAAAGGAATTCCCCTGGCGATTTCTCCCTTGAGAAACCCTCCGAAAGACGTTCATTCACTCTGGAACAACGAGCCTGAAACAGTTCTCAACATGGTTGACATGCTTGCAAGATCATTTCTCTCCCAAATTTACTCCAACGATTCTCCAGCCAAGTATTTTGCCGAAGAAAGGTTCCTAGCAACGTTAATCCAGTACGCATGGCTTAACAATGTTTCACTTGAGGGGGAAAAGGGCCTGATAAAAATAATTGAAATGGTTCAAGAACCTCCCATTGAAAGAATAGGCGTAATGAAACTTGACAAATACATTTCACGCAGGAAAAGGGAAACATTGGCTGCGAGAATCAATAGCCTGTTAATCGGTGCACAACAGCTCTGGCACGTGGGTGAAAAACTAAACATCAATTATCTTCTAAATAAATACTCACAGCAAGGCAAAACACCGTTACTTATAATTAACCTCTCTGAAGTCATTTACTTTGAAGATAGGGCATACGTGTTATCTAGGGTTGCATACGAAATCTATAGGTGGATGAGGGAAAAAGGAGGATCAAATAAGCCTAGATTGATCTTTTACGTGGATGAAATAGGTGGTGGGGGAGGAAAAACAGCTTTCTTCCCACCTCACCCATACAATCCACCCTCGAAACCGCCATTGCTCCTTTTAGTGAGGCAGGGAAGAAGCTTCGGGATGTGCTGCGTGCTCGCAACCCAAAACCCAGGAGACATAGATTACAGGGGGCTAGGGAACTGTGGCACATGGATTATAGGGAAACTAACCACAGAAAAAGACAGAGAAAAGATAATTCAAGGCTTAAGTGAAGCAGAGTTTCCTTTACGGGAAAAGGTAAAGTTCAAAGAGGCAATCGTCAACTTAAGACCAGGGGAATTTATAGTTAAAACGAGAAAAGGAAAAATAAAACTTTTAAGGGAAAGATGGCTTATAACGCCCCACAGGACACTTTCACCAACCCAAATAGAAAAATTAAACAAAGAACTAAAACTCTCACTTGAAACGGGGAAGGCATTCGCCAAGAGGCAAATAATAGAAATCACAAACTACGTGGATAACTCTTTACCCCTAAATAAAAACCTAAAGAGCTTAATATCGCCCAACTACCTTAAAAACAGCAGCGTACTACAGGTTTCAAGCATAACCATAAGTTTCCATCCCTACTACTTACTCAGGTATAACTGTTTCTCCCAAGAAAAGGTGGGAGGAGCAATTATCACTTTGGAAAGCAACGGCTTAATCGTGGTAGACGCCGTCAAAGGAGAAATAACGGACCTAAAAGTAATGAAGGGAGAAAAACCAAGAATAGGGTTAAAGGGAAAGGAAAAAATCTGCAGAACATCAACAGCAAAGCCTAAAACACTGAGCATGGAAGAAATGGAGGGATTAGGCCTAAAAATTGATAGGTTTAAACCGTTAAAGCCAAGGATAAAGGAAAATGAAGCTAAAAAAATCGCTGTTAACGAGCTTTCAAAGGGCCTTATAACAAAAGTACAGTACATGGTGGGGAGGAAAACAAGGTTCAAACAGGTTATGCCTTGGAAAAAAGACATAGAGGTCATGGACGCCCAACTAATAAGGATGCCGTACATAAACGTAATACTCACCTACAACGACAAAACTTATGAAAGAAAGATAAACGGCTTCACTGGTGAAACAATACATGACAACGCTCAAAACTGTAAAATATGCATAGAGAACCCGTCACACATCATATGTGAAGACTGTGGATTGACAGCCTGCATTGAACACTCCAGAAAATGCCACGTCTGCGGTAGAAACATTTGCTCTAATTGCTCCATCACTAGGGGCATTATATTTAAGAAAACCTACTGTAAATTACATGCTTAAAAACAGCGGCAACATATAACCCGCCAACTATTCCGGCTGGGGGACATGAATGCAACGAAAAATTAGTGACTCAATTGGTTCAACCCCCCTTGTAGAGCTAAATGAACGTTTAAACCCAACTGAAACCAAAATATACGTTAAATGTGAGTACATTAACCCGAGCGGAAGCATTAAAGACAGAATTGTTAAGAAAATACTTGACGAGGCCGAGGCCAAAGGTAATTTGAAGGAAGGATACGCTGTGGTGGAAGCGACAAGCGGGAACACAGGTATTTCAGTCGCAATGATCTGTGCGGAGAGAGGTTATCATGCGAAAATAGTAATGGAAAAATCGGCTAGTTTAGAGAGAAGAAAAATAATTGAGGCACTAGGTGCTGAACTAATTTTAATAGACACAGTAAGGGGGGATGAACTGGACAAGGCCGCTAAAGAGATATGCAGCGAGCCCAATCACTTCTATGTAAATCAAATAGGCAGTGAACTAAACGTATTAGCACATAAAGAAGGAACAGGAAGAGAAATATTGGAACAACTAGATGGAGAAAAAATAAATGCATTCGTTGCCGGAGTCGGTACAGGCGGTACATTAATGGGTGTAACTGAAGCACTAAGGGAGAAACATGCAGATGTTTTATGTGTGGCAGTTGAACCGCTCGAATCAAGAGTCTTATCCGGGATGGAGCCATCTAAACATAAAATAGAAGGAATAGGCGGAATAAAGCCTGACTATTCACCTATAATCGACCTAGATAAAATAGATGAAGTGATAGCTGTCTCAAGCGAACAAGCAATTAAAAAGACAAGGGAACTAATTAGAAACGGCTTCCTATGCGGTATATCTTCAGGCGCAAATGTGTTAGCTGCCATTAAAATAGCTGAAAAGCT
>JAOZGF010000115.1 GCA_027491845.1 Thermoproteota archaeon
GGGTCCCGGTTGAAGAAGCATTTAACTGGGTTCACGGGGTCGTTACAATGGGGGCCTCCCTAGAATCTGAAACCACTGCAGCAACCCTGGGAAAAAGGGGGGTAAGAAGAATTGATCCAATGAGTAACCTAGACTTCTTATCCATACCCCTAGGGAAATACATAGAGAAACATTTGAAGTTTTGCGATGGCATGAAGGATCCTCCGAAAGTTTTCGCTGTAAATTACTTCTTAAAGGACAATGATGGAAAGTACTTAAACAAGAAAGAAGACAAGGCAGTATGGCTTAAATGGATGGAGCTCAGATCACATGACGACGTAGCATGTGTAAAAACACCTACTGGACTGATACCAGTTTACAGTGACTTAAAAAAACTGTTCAGAGATGTGCTAAACAAAAAATATGATGAGAAGGATTATGTTAAACAGTTCACCGTCAGAGTTGTTGAAAACCTTGAAAGAATAAGGAGAGTAAAGGAATTCTATGAGAAAAAAGTCCCCTGCACCCCAAAAAAACTGTTCAACGTGCTTAACGAGCAAGAAATAAGATTAAAAAAGGCTATGAAGGAACACGGCAGGTACATTTCCCCTTTTTCGTTTCCAATACAAGAGAACTAACAGGTAATTTAAACTTACTTGATGACGATGCAGCCAAACATGTTTTCTACACTTTTCTGAAGGCTCATGAAGAGTATGCTGTTTAAGATTGCATAGTTGCTGCAACAAGTGAAAGGATTAGCTTGACATAAAAGCAGGAGCAACCTTCCATTTCAATGAAATCTACTTTTCTCTGTGCGATGAAGATGAAATAAGGAGCATCTTAAGCAAAGGATTAAAATGGACTTTTACGAAGGAGCTACAACGGACGAAGTATTCGATAAAATTGTTGAACTAACTGCAAAGGCATGTGATTTGAGATTTGCATCTATCCGCTGAGAACGTCAGGAATTGAGGTTGAAAGGAAAGCATAAGAAAAGTTGAGGTCAAGGGTGTGGAGAGGATTTAGGGAAGAGAGGCCGAAACGTTCCTTTACTAAATCAATCTCAGCTCTAAACAGCGATGAAAGGGAAATCTTTAAGACAATCTACCTGGTCAGAGGAGACGTGAATTCAAAAGATGTTTACAAAATTTTAAAAGCGGAATTGAACACAAACAAGCTGGAAAGTCTCAAACTGATTAACATTGTATGGGAAGAAAGGAAAAAAGAGGGATGAAATACTAATCAAGAAGTATGGCAGCGATGCTGCAATGACTGCTCTGAAGATGTATTGAGGGTGGGACTATGAAGAAGATGTTTCTGCTTATTCTGATCGTGTTCGCTTTTCTGGGCTGCCTGGCTGAACCACCAGAATTAACGCCTACTCCCTCAGGAATCCATCCTGTCACCATCCTTTCTCCAACATTAACAACTACCCCTCTTCCCATTCAATTCGGGGTCAGATACCCGGCAAAGGTCATCTACGTTTACGATGGAGACACAGTAAAAGTCAATCTGAGCGGTCAAATCCTGAAAGTCAGACTGCTTGGTGTTGACACTCCCGAAAAGTCAGTTAGAAAAAACAAGCCATATGAATACGATGCGATAACAAATTTAACTTATTTAGCTGAATGGGGTTTGAAAGCCGGAAATTTCACTTATAAAATGCTCCACAATAAAACCGTCTACATTGAATTCGATGAAATTGCAGGGTTGAAGGGTTACTATGGTAGATATCTTGCCTATGTTTATCTGGAGAACGGGGCCGACTTCAACGCTTTACTTGTGAAAAATGGATTTGCGAGAGTTTACGTTGAAGGAAAATTCAAGAAGGAAGATTACTACCTGCAGCTTGAAGAGATTGCCAAAGTAAACAAAGCTGGTTTGTGGAGAGTCGCTGGGTAATAGCGAAGAAATACCTTACTACACCCTTTCTCAGAGCCCAATTAAACGCTGGCAAGTCCCTGATATCTCCCTCCATTTGGGCGTTGTAGGAGTGTTAAGCTTGTCCTTGCCCTAAATAACTCAAAAAAAGCACTTTTGAGATATCGTTCTTATCGAAATGCTTTCTTCCCTTTCCTTTCTCTCCATTCAATAAGCCATACTTCTTCAACTTTTCTAATCTACGGTGAAATGTAGCCCTTTGAAACCAATCTCTATTGCCGTAAACTTTAATTGGCTTTACTTTTTCCTTAATGCTTTTAGGATTTATGACAAGTCTTTGCCCAGTATTTCATCACCTTTATTTTTCACTTTCCCCTGAACAGTTGCTTTAGAAGTTTGGGATTGTGAGAAGCGACGTCTGACTCTACCTTAACTCTACTTAACTTTTTTAGGTGACGCTTCCTTCAACTTTTGCCTTAACATTTTCTCCTTTATTATTTTTAAGAAAAGTTAGGCATATCCTAACACATGGAACATGCAAACTTCCCTAAGAACTTTGTTCGATACTTAAAATTCATCCATGAGAAAGGGGGAAAAACAACAATTTCTGAGTTGGCCGTCCAATTTAACGTTAAAAAACCAACGGTGGTGGAAACTGTCAAGAAAATGCAGGAGGAAGGATTAGTTATGCATCCGCCCTACTCCCCTGTTGAGTTAACCCGAAAGGGTAAGGGTTTGGCTCAAGAGTTACTGTGGAGGCATAGGGTTTTAGAGGTGTTGTTTAGTTCTCTGGGTTTAACAGTTGAAGAATCCTGCGTTGAAGCTGAAAGACTTGAGGTACATGCTTCTCTTGAAGCTGTTAAGAGGATTTGTTCTTTTTTCGGCCATCCCAGGAAATGTCCATGTGAGAAAGACATACCGGCGTATGGGGGCTGCTGCAAAAGTGAAAAAAGGTGATGTAGGTTAGGATGCTTAAAAGCAAGTTTGTAAACAAACACCCTGTTTACCTAATAATCCTCCTGCTCTTTTTCACTTTTAGTCCTGTCTTAAAGGAGGGTAGATGTGGGAATAAGCTTATTGTTGTTGCAAGCATACCTCCCTTAGCCTCAATAGTGGAAGAATGCTTTGAAGGAGTTGTTGAAGTGTTTTGCTTGGC
>JAOZGF010000163.1 GCA_027491845.1 Thermoproteota archaeon
GAAGTTGCTTTTGAACCGTGAATAAAGGCTGAAGCCAGCGTTATTATGGCAGAGAAAGCATGTATACATATATTGGAGGATTTCTTTGATTCTATAAAGAAATCTTTTATTACGAAGCTGTCACCTACTTTGTAAATAGGGCATCGCCCTCTTATTTTCACAACAGTAAAAGTAAGTATGTTATGAGTCATTTACTCACCTTCTTAACACTCTTAACACTCATCTAACTTTTTTAAAGAAAGAAGTAAGAAGGAAGTAGAGACGTTTCCTTATTTATTTTTTGGTAAAATCCTTTTTTCAGCTTTTTTAAGGGATCTTGCAGTTAAATCTTTAATTTTCAAATTACGTTCAATTTCAACAACCTTTTTGAGATCGGCCTTTAGGGAAGGCTTAGGCGGAACGGCGCTGCAGCCCTTTGCTTTTAACTTGGAGATCTCATAAGTTCCAATTTTCCTCGCTATTTCCTCCGTATCTGTCTTGTCAAACCCGAGTAATGGCCTGTGTACAGGGTACTTGTTAACAGCTTCGCTAAGTACTTTTAAGTTCCACAGAGTTTGGCTTGCTTGTTCTCCTATAGATTCGCCTGTCACGATCCCTAAGGCCTTTTCCTTATCAGCTATTAGTTCAGCGATTCTGTACATTGTTCTCTTGCAAAGTATGCATGTAAGGTTCTTGGGTGCATTTTCAGCGAAGTATTTAAGGTTTTCCCCATGAGGAACGATGTAGAAAACTAGTTTTGTCCCTGGAGCCCATTTTGCCAGTGTTTCTGCGTTTTTTAAGGCTTTATGCTGTAAAAATTTATCGCTGAACGGTTGAAGGTCGAAGAAAACAAACACGGGAACACAGCCCCTCCTCATAACAAGCCAGCTGGCGACAGGGGAATCCAATCCGTCACTGAGCAAACAAACTATTCTTCCCTGACAACCGAATGGGAAGCCTCCAGCCCCCTGAAACGTTTTAAGAAAGAGAAATCCGTTATCGTTCCTAATCTCCACCCCAACTACACTGTCAGGACGATCCAAGTTAACCTTAACATCACTTCTCAACCCTAATATTTTCTCTCCAAGTTTCCTTGAAACATCGAGGCTTGTGAAGGAATGTTCTCCCACCCTGTTACATTCAACTTTAAAAGTTGAATTGGGAGGAAGTCTCTCAACCACGATCTCCGAGGCTTTTTTAACGAAAAAATCTAGCTTAGAAGGGATTTTCCAGGAAGGCGAGATTGAGGAGATGCCGAACACCTTGACAAGTTCACCTGCAACCCTCGGGGCATCGTCTACCTCAACGTAAATCCTGCCAAGCACATGGTTAATTCTCTTGGGTTTAACGTTTAGAAGGTTCAAAACCATCTTAACGTTCTCTAAAATATTTTTTTCATACCTAATCCTCGTCCTCTTACTTTTAACACCTATTTCAGGTCCAAACCTGATGATCAAAAAGTTTTCCTTTTGCTCTGTCAACTTACTTTGACCCATTGAACAATTTAACTTTTCAATTTCTTTTTCCTTCAATAACCACTTGTATCCTGCCATGTCTAAAGCCTCTTAAAGCTGAAAGCATGCCTATTATTCCTTTCCTGAGAATCTCTGAAACGAACCTGTTAAGGGGTAAAGGTTCACCGTCGATGATTACGGAGGCTTCCTGCTGAGCAAACTCACACTTTAAAGGTTTTTCCAGGCCCTTCACAATGGATTTAGCTAATTCACCGCAATTCTCGTAGCCGCACTTCCCGCAATTATAACCTGGAAGAAGGAAAGACTTTTCTTCAATAAGTTGAACCAGTTCATCCAAGTTCGAGTCTATCCTGAATGTTTTTAGGTCTAAGCTCTCGTCTGCCTCTTCCTCAGGGAGGACGGCAGCTAGCTCCAAGCCAGTCCTTAATTCACTTAGTTCCTGCATGTTTCGAGCCACAATTATCTTTGGAAAGACCTTTTCTTTCTTAAATCCCTCTACTATCAAGAAATCAAGGTTTCCGAGGTTAACCAACACCCTATCAAGACTGATTTCTTCTCTGAAACGGTAAAAAGCCTCCCTGGAAGTCAGGCCAACCGAGACGTCGGCCAACAAACTTAACCTATAGGAATCCTTGCCCCTCAAGTCAATCCTGCCATGACCAATATGTTTTATTGTTCCAACCTTCATACCCTTCTCTCTAAGTTTTTTCACAATCATTTCAATCAAAGTTGTCTTTCCCCTTTCATGGTAGCCTATTACGCCTACTGCCCTCATTTTTTACTCACTTCTTTTTTTCCAAGAAAACTTTTCCATAATTGTTTCTACTTGTTTCTACCTGTTTCTACCCTTACAACCAAAACAATTTAAGGAATTAGAGGAGTAAGAAGAATACTAAAATGTGACGTAAATTAATGAAGGTTAAACCATGAAAGTAACTAGGAAGTGGAAAAGGATGCAAGTTACAATGTCAATTAAGTAAGTTAAGCAAGGGGTCTTTCGTTGGCAAGCGAAGTTTTAAAGTCGAAAAAACCGATTTCTTGGCTTGACGGTGTAAGCTTAAAGGATGGAAGAATAATCCAAGCAAACCACGATTTAAAGGGTGAAATAGTCAAGGGAAAGACATTATACATACCTGGATCAACAGGTTCAACCGTTGGGTCCTACACTTTTTTTCAATTGAAAAAAAAGGGACTAGCCCCTAAAAAAATTGTTCTCCAGAAGCCTGACCCAGTAACTCATGCAGCAGTTCTCGCGGGAATAGAGGTAACTTTAGTTAAGAGAA
>JAOZGF010000212.1 GCA_027491845.1 Thermoproteota archaeon
CCTCTTGATCCCCTACTGGGTAATTTTCAGCTTTACCTGTAAGGGAGAACCTGTATCTTACAAGGTGCCTTACTGAATGATATAAGTAGGATGAGGCTTCCGCATATGACCCGTGAAAGTAACTTTCGAGGGCGAGTCCGAGGGCGGCTATAGCGGATCTTCTAAGTCTCTTCCTAGTGACCTCAGTTATCTTAACTTTTTTCTCCATAAGTGCGTAGGTGCCGTCGTCATAAAGCAGGATTCCATGCTTAAGCATGAAACTAAGCGGGTCTCCGCTCTTAAATACGTTTTTTACCTCTTCCGCTGTTAGGACAGATACTTCGACCCTTAGGCCGTATACATTTAAGCCATAGTGTCGTTTCCTAGGTTTTCCGTGGGTTATCGCCATTACATCGACATCGCTTATTCCTAAAACGAAGTCTTTAGGCCTTGAAGCAGAGCCAAAAACCACGACTGACTTTATTTTTTCATTGTCCAGTATTTTAGGGAGATCCTTAAGGAAATCATAGATTTTTTTTAGGAGATCCAGCTTCTCCCTTTCCCTACTCTCTTTGAACTTCATTTTATTCGTCAACCCTGCTCTCTTTTCCTTTTCCCCTCAAACCTTTAATGGTGGAATTATAAAAAGGCAATTGGAAATTGCGAGGAAGAAGTGGTTTCTGCTTAAGTCGTTTAACTTCATTATTCCTTCCGCTTTCTCGGAAGCATGCCTCGTTTGCGTTCAATCAGTAATGTTTTATCTTTTTCTATGTAAAGCTTGTTCTTTGAATGGAACTATGCTGTCATTCCTTTGAGGTGCTTTTGCTGCATCGCTCGTGACAACAACTTCTTAAAGTAGGGATTGGGCAGGAAGAGTATTTTTCCTTGATACTTAGTGGATAGGGTCAGCGACGGCTGTTTTGTTAAGTTCTGAGAGCCTGAGGATTGTTTTTTCAGCCATGTTTAGCGCTTTTCTGGCCATGTTTTTCGTCATTTGCCCTGTCCCGTAGTCGGTTTCTACCCTTAAAACGTAGAGGGTTGTTAGGTTTCTATATACTAGTTTTTCTCCCCAGCTTTTGAATATGTTGGCTAGTTTATCATCCCTCTTTGGTATGTGTTTCTGTTTCTTTTCAACTACGTGTTCAGCCAGCATTCTGCATGCAAAGTAAGATGCGCTGACAGTTTTATTGTAATTGCCTGTCTTGTAGTCCTGTTTAGCTTCTTTGAAAAGCTGAAGTGCTTTTTCAGGCTTCAACGATCCATCCACCGAAGCTTTCTATGAGGTTTTCTTCTTTTTTCTCAGCCACTATGGGGAGTATTTCCGAGTTCCTTCCTATCTCGTCGTCAACCATTAGTTTAGCTTTTGCAACAAGCTCTAAACTCTTCAATTTATCTTCAACAACAACCAGGACGTTCCCACCGTGAAACAGGGCGTCGGGGTTCGGGAACGCAGCAATTCCTTGAACTTTAATCCCTAAGAAGGTGAGTTTGTCGTTGAAAAGGGAGATTGTTTTCTGCCAGCTTTTGTTTAGCCCTAACATTAAAAAAGCTTTTAACATAGGCACTCCTCAAGGGTAAATTATAGGGAATTTAGATTTAAATGGAACCTTATTGTTCTTATTGTTAGAGGATGCTTGTGGGTTTTGCCGTGTTTTTTGACTTTATTGGAGCCTCCCTTTTCTTTTAAGCATCAGTATTGGGCATCTGTGCAAAGAGTCTATGTGCTGGGAGTAAATGCTAAGTTTTCCTGTCACCAAATACCTTGACCTCCTGGTGTTTTTCTCCAGTTCCAACAGCATTTATCTCTTTTTCTCATCCATTTCAGTCCATCCAGTTTTTAGGCGTTGCTTCGTCACTTGATTACAGCTCTTTCACCTATGGCTTCAGCTGATTTTTCTTTACAACCTTAACTTTTACGTTGATCGTTGAGAAAATTGGAGAGTAAACAAGCTCTTTTTTGTTTCCAGCTTCTCTGAGCTGAAGTCTTTTGTATGAGAGGAGAAACTGGAGTATGACTTAATGTTTACAGGGTATTTCACTTCTTAAGCTTCTTAAAAAGTTTTTTGAGGTGTTTTTCTTGGATCCCGCCATTTCCGTTCTTGTGAGAAAAATATTGAAACGCTAACCTTTAGGGCGATAGAAGAGGAGTTTAGAAGCTTCAGAGTTTTTCTCTGATAGCTTTATCGAAAAAGTAGTATGCAAAGGTTTACCGTCAGGAGAACGATGAAGCCAGCTGCTCCTGTGTCCTTGAAGAATGACAAGAGCATGCCATATGTCGAAAATGAATCCAATAACAGTTGATGAGTTCCAGAATCCCGTGTAATTAAGTTCTTTTAAGCGACAGTGAGTTGCGG
>JAOZGF010000144.1 GCA_027491845.1 Thermoproteota archaeon
GTTATGTTAACGACCTCCACACCTAATTCTTTAAGCTTGCTATGAACCTCCTCTCCCAATCCAGAATCCACCAGATATATTTTTTGAACTTTCGCCAGGTAAGGCTCACTAAACACTTTCATTATGGAGTCAGGAACACTGTTCCTCTTTATAAAGAGGATTGGTGAATTGTGGGTTGTAGCGATTTTTAAGGCTATCATGTGAACTGTTGTATTGTACCCGTCAACTAATACAGCTGACGTAGCGTTTCTCCACAGTGCTGCAGCCAGGTTAGCGGAGGTTTCGACACGGGTTAAACCAGGTATCCTTTCTACTTCGAAGCCCATTCTCCCCAGCTTGCTTTCAATTTTAGGTGGTATAGCTGATTCATCGCCAACCAACAGGATTTTCTTTTGCCCGTATAAAAGTAATCCGTGCAACATTTTTTCTGATGATTCATCTATTTCGGAAGGAGTAAACAAAGGCAAAACAGGAATGTTCTCCTTTTGCGCGTAGGCGCTAGCAATAATCCAGTCAACAGATAAATCCCCCCTCACAATTATTAAGCTGTATTTCTCGTTTTCTTGACCCAGGGAAACTGAGGTGATCATGAGGGCAACCATAAATGGAAACATGAAGAATAGTGTAAGGATCCTTTTGTTGAGGGTTCCCACCAACTTAACTCCCCCTTTTTTAATCTTTAAGAAGGATAGCTAACAAATGAATTTAATATTTAACATGTTTAACACTATATTAGTTAACAACTAAAACATGAAAAAAGGGTTTGTGGAAAGGTTAAGGGTCCGTGGCGTAGCCTGGATAACGCATCGGCCTGCGGACATTGTAGGAAGCCGGGGATCGCGGGTTCAAATCCCGCCGGACCCGTTAACAATTAGCTTAAGGAGCCACATGAATGCGAATATGCTTCATTACAAGTTACCCCCTTAAATTCGCAGGAGTAGAAGTTTATGCTTCAAAAACCGTTGAACACCTCGTGAAAAAGGGACATAAAGTACATGTAATCACTTACTCTTACGGACAAGGTTTTCATGGAGAGAACGTTGAAGTCCTTCCAACCCTAAACGCTCCATTGTTAAGGGGGGTTTCCTTCATCCTCCACTCAACTGTGGCGATCCTGAAAAAGAAACATGTTTTCCACGTTTTAAACGCGCACATTCCCTTCACTTCAGGTTTACCCTGCGCGTTTCTCCCTAGGAAGTCCAGGCCTCCGCTTGTCATAACTTGCCATGGAACTGAGATAGCCAGGGCAACCGGAAACCCTTTCCTGAAAAAAATTTTGCTGGAAATACTGGGAAGAGCTGATCACGTGATTACGGTAAGCGATTTCTTAAAAAAGGAACTGATGAAACTCGGCTTTAAAGGAAAAGTAAGTGTTGTCCGTGGTGGAGTAGATAGAAAACTGTTCCATGATAACATATCAAGGGAAGAAGCGGCGAAAATAATAGGTTTAAATGCAAATAGGAGGTATATTTTATTTGTTGGCGCTTTAAAGGAAAGAAAAGGGGTTTTTACACTCATTAAAGCATTCCACAGGCTTACCTCAAGCATGGAAAAGGTTTCTTTGATAATGGCGGGATCAGGTGAAGAATTAGGCGAAGTAAGGAGGCTCCTGAAAAAACTTAACTTAACCTCCCATGTTTTGTTAACAGGAAGCGTCCACTATTTTAAGCTCCCCTTCCTCTTCAGAGCATCTGACGTGTTTGTTTTTCCATCTTACTATGAAGGTTTTGGCTTGACGGCTTTGGAAGCCATGAGCTGCGGCGTCCCCGTCATATGCTCCAACATAGAGGGAATAAATGAGGTTACAGGTGACGCCGCCCTAAAATTTAACCCTGGAAACACCCATGAACTATATGAAAAGATGTTAACGTTACTGGAAAACGAGGGCTTAAGGGCAGAATACTCATGTAAGGGAATAAATAGGGCGAAATTGTTTAGCTGGGAGAAGACAGCCAGGGAAACCCTGAAAATTTTCAGGTCAGTGCAAACTGACACAAAGTAACTTCAAGCTTTCACATGGATTCAATTACTATTTTTTGACCTGTTAACTTCTCGATTATCTCAACGATCTTAGGAATCTTCCTTTCAATTTTGTCATAATCCTTTTTTTTAACTATCGCCTTAACGAAGCTTAGGCCTCCTGGGTAATAAACCCTGTTTATCCCCAATGTTTTAACTGGAATTAACTCCCTTATCATTTGCGTCTTATCGTCAGTTTTCTCTATTACCTTTACTTTTTTCTTAAGGCTTCTCTCAATATGCTTAATAATCCTCCTGTCTGAAAAAAGTATGTTTGCACCCCCCTTCCCCACAATAACATAAACATGGTTGTTTTCGTTTAAAACCCTGTGAAAGACAATGTCGTTGAGCGAAGAAAATTTCTTGCTTAACTCCAAGAGGGTTTGTGAGAGTTTGAGGTCTAACTCGGAAAAACCTTCTTTTTCAAGTTTCTCTTGACATTTCAAGCACAGTACTCCGCTTTTAACGCAGAAAAGACAGAAAGGCAGTTTCACTTGAGGGCCTCCGACTTACTAGCCATATGTTTGAGTAAAGCTAAACCTTTTTAACTTTATAGAATTTATATCCACCTCGATTGAATGCCTCTACTTTTCCCTCCTTAACAAGTTCATCCAAGATCTTTAACACTTCAAGGGGTTCCACGTTTAAAATTTTAATTATCTTCCTTGAATGAATAATTTCCCTTTCACTTATTATGTTAAGAACTTCTTCTTTAAGCTTTGCAAGGATCTCCCTTTTCTCCATCTCCCTTCACTTATTCCTTTTTAAACCCTAACCTTTAAAATAAGGTGGCTAGAATATAAAAGGGGAAAGGGAAAAACATGTCTATGAATCCCTTAAACCAAAAGAGGGTGCCATATGCCTATAACAGATCCCTTATTAAAGGAAATAGCTTCAAGCCACTTGCTCTATCATAAAATATGTAGGAAATGTGGGGCTAGAAACGCTCCGAAAGCAACAAAATGCCGTAAATGCAGGAGCAAAAACCTCAGATGGAAAAGAAGGGCAATTGGCAGAAGATAATTAATGTTTTTAATGGGTGTTCGGCGGCTGAAGCCGCAGCTGGCCTTCCCTCTCCTAAACTTTGATTAAAACTTTAGTTGGAAGTTTAATGGGCCGGGTGGGGTTTGAACCCACGGCCTCCGCCTTTTCCTGTTCAACGTGAAGGCGGCGTCATACCCCTAGACCACCGGCCCCCCTTTAAACTCCAAGGTTCTTCCTGTATCCCAAGAAATTAGTAAAAAAATTAGGCTTCATTTATAAAGACTTGAAACGTAATTTAAATGTTTACTGATAAAACAGTAATTGGTGCCCCACACATGAAATTACCCGCTGGGAAACTAAGCATGAAACCCGTTATAAGCGACAAAGGCTATTCAATAGGTTATTTGAGGGATTTAATCATTGATGAAACAAGTGGAAGGATCCTGTACCTACTCTGTGAACCCCCTGGCGAGTCAGATGAGTCCTATACTCAGTCGATCGAATCCATTCCTAAAACAAGTGAAGGCTTGCTCCTCATACCTGCAAGCGCAGTTAAATCAATTAGCGGCATGATTCTTATCGAAGAAAGGGTTCTGAGGATCTTTTTAATGAAAAAAGGAGTAAAATCAATGCAGCAAATTGAGGATTAGAAAATGGAGATTAAGATAAGGAAATACATGGACAGGGATCCGAGAGGAGTTAGGCTCGTTGAAGGGCTTCCAGGCATAGGGCTAGTTGGAAACATGGCTGTAAGTTACCTTATAGACACCCTAAACCCACCGTTATACGCGAAAATATATCTTCCATCCCTTCAAAACTTTGTTTTCGTAAGCCATGACTCAACGATTTCTGTGCCCTCACTTGACTTTTACTTGGTTAACAGTTCAAAAAAACCACTATTGTTGCTTTACGGAGAATTTCAAGCAAACACTCACTTGGAACAATACAGGTTAACCACGGTTCTTTTAGATTTTGTTTCAAAGCTTTCCCCTGAGCTCATCATTACTTTAGGAGGTTATTCTACACCTGACGTCGGAAATCCTCCTAGGGTGTATTATGCCGTTAACCATGAAAGATTACTTAGCCGTTTTTCAGGGCTTAGAGCCATAAAGATGAAAGGAATTATTTCCGGACAAACAGGCTTGATAATTGGCTTGGCTAGACACATTGGAATAGATGGGGTTTGCTTCTTGGCTGAGACAAGCGGGAAAGTCTATCCCGATTTAAGGGCAGCTAAGTCACTTTTAGAGGTTCTTTCAGAAATATTGGAAATCAAACTTGACCTGAGCAAGCTTAGAAAGTAGTTTAAAAAAAGAAGAAGCTTAACAGCCTTAACAGCCTTAACAGCTTCAACATCACTAACCCTTTTCCTCTTTAATGAAGTCATCAAATATCTTCTTGACAGTGTCAGCTGCAGGACCCCTTCCCTCTACTCCCCTTTCTGTTACGGTGATTTTGTCCATTACCTTTATTATTCTCGCGTCTTCGTAGAGTTTAACCATGTTAGGGAAAACCTTTTCAATGGCCCTAGCCAGACTCCTAAGATCAATCGGCTTCTCGGTTTTCATTATTTCACTTACATTCTGCCCGCTAATAAAGACTTTATGCACAGTTTCCCCGCTATCAGTTTTAACATTGCTTAAACATAGACTCAACGTTTTGGGATCGTAACCGGTTAGTTCTCCAATGAACTTCCTTTTGTCCAGTGTTTGAACTATAACTGTTGACCCAAGAAGATCCATCAACTCCTTGAAAAACCTCCTGCTTGCCAAGCTCTCCATTTTTTCTACCTCCATTATTTATAAGGGAGTGTAGTATGAAAACCTAAACTTAAAAACAATAGTAGGGGACAGGTGCCTTGACATATAAATTTGAGTGTATCGTTGAAGAAGGAGTTCATGATAAGTTACTTGACATTAACAGGTTTCGCCTGAAACTCACTTACGGGGAAGGTGAAGTCCAGTTGGAGGCACCTGAAAACGTTTTTGACCTTAAAAAAAACGAGAAGTACTTGGTTGCCCTGACGAGAGACAAAATAGAACTTGAAGACTTCGAAATATTGTTGCGTGGAGTCGTTTTCGAAAAAAAAATTGGAGGCGACAAGGTTAATGTTAAAATATCTTACGGAGGCTTTCTTTTGCAACTCTCCAATTTCAAGCTTACAGAGTTTTTTCAGGCACTCCACGAGGGAGAACCTGTCTACATAGGGATCACCCGCTAAAGCCTTTCCACAGGAACATTGAAAATTTTTTAGGCAAAATTGATCAGCTCCCAACAATCTCAAATAAATCAAAAATAAGTGACAGCAGTTGACTTGACGATGGAGTTGTGTTTGAAAAGGGAAATCTTGAGTTTCCTTCGAACTCACAAGTGTTTAAGGAGAGAGGAGATACAAGCCCTGGTGGAAGCTCCTGAAGAAAGAGTTGAAGCAGTACTAAGTGAAATGGTTAATTCACACTTGGTAAAGAAAACTGAACTCATGACAAGGGAAGGCAAAACAACAATATACGGCTTACTGCCTGTATTTAGCCTACTAAAAGAATTCATTAAAATGCGTTTCTTCATTGAATGCTACAAAAACGGTTTAAACATCACGTTTTTTAGGGATGAAGAGTTTTTCGATGGATGCGTGGAGAGCAAGCTCCCCTTCAAAATAATTCCAGAGCTTTTCTCATTCAATGCCTTAACCAAAATTTTAAGCCGCACGAAAAAA
>JAOZGF010000221.1 GCA_027491845.1 Thermoproteota archaeon
GGAATATAGATGAATGTTAGGGGAAGAAATTGATAAAGGAAGAACTGGGTAGAATTATCTTGGGACACCTTCCCTTTATTGGGATTTCCTATAAAGGGGAAAAGAAGGACAGGGAGTATGCAAGAAAGTTTTCCAATGCAAGTGAAGTTAAAAAAATAATTGAAGTAGCTTTGAGATATGGTGTAAAGTGCTTGTCTTCCCCCTCCCCTGATTTTAATGAGCTGTCGCCAGCTTTCATGGAAACATTGAAATCCATAGGTAAAACTAGAAAGTTAGGGGTTATTCCATGTACTTCCATTCCTTTACTCCTAGATAACGAAAAAGTAAATGAGTTTAGGAGATGGAAAACTGTTTTAATCCGTGAAAAGGAACTTTTCGGAGAAAATGTGGAGAGGAAGATTCTTTTAGATCCTTTGTTGAATCTGAGAGAAAACTGGGAAGAAAATTTAAAGAAGAGCCCCCCTTATTCTGCTGAGGAGATAAACAAATTAAACCTAGATATAGATCATCTACGTAAAACATTAAAGGTCTTTAAGGAGTTAAATGCCAACTACGTTGTCTTAGGATCAGAATCTGATTTTTTAGCGGCTGTAGATCGTTTGGATTTAATCGAAAGAGCGATTAAAGCAGTTACGAAAGAAGGTTTCAAAGGAGTTATTTTGGCAAGCCATCATGCAGGGTTGACAATTCCTTTGACCATGGAGTTAAACATTGGGGGCTTTGTTACGCCTGTAAACAAACTTGGGATAATGATGTTCCCTGGCAAAGAATCTGTAGAGGAAAAAATGAGGCAGATGGATAAAGCCTTAATAGCTATAAAGCCCTTAGGGGGAGGAAGAATTCATCCTGCTGAGGCGTTTAAATATGTTTATTCAGAAGTTAAAGTTGATTCGTGCATGATAGGATTAGCATCGGTTAAAGAGGCACATGTTGACTTATCCATTGCTTTAAAGTGGGCATCCCTTTCAGAAAAATAAACGAAGTATCAAGTTTAAGACATATATTTTAACTTGCTGGTTCAAGCAAAGCCTGCAAACTCGGGTTCTTCAAAGGTTTCAGGCATACTTGCCCACGTAATTAATAACTTCTTCAACGCTTTTGAATCCATACTTTATTTCTGTAAACTTTTTTCTCAACTCCATTACTTCTCCTCTAACCTGTGACGGAGTTTTTCTGTTCCTTATTACATCAAGCATTAGGTCGCAGAGATGTTGTATGTCATCTTTCATGAAGCCTCTTCTTGTTACATCTTGAAAACCTACCCTTATACCCGAAGGGTTTTCCCTATTTCTTTGGTCATCGTAAGGCAACAAGTTTTTGTTTAGGATTATGTTTGCTTTTTCAAGTTTTTCAGCTACCACCTTTCCTCCTCCATAGGCTTGAACGTCTATAGCAAGTTGATGGGATCTTGTGAATCCCTTGTTTTCCCCTAACACCTTTAATCCGTTCTCGTAAAGGTATTCTCCAGCTATTTGAGCATTCCTAATTGTTTGCTTTGCCAGTTCCTCTCCAAATAACTTCATTTCCAACGCGACTAACCCTACGGCAGGCAGACGACCTAAATGTGTGTTTGAAGTTGACAATGGGAAAACAGAATGTTGAACGCTTTTTATAGCTTCCCTCATTCTTTCAGTGTCGGAATTTGCCAGTATGACTCCTCCCTGAGGTCCTGGAAAAGTCTTATGTGTTGAAGAGGTGATGAAGTCAGCTCCCTCCCTCAGTGGATCTTGAAATTGTCCGCCGGCGATTAATCCAAGCACATGAGCTGCATCATAAACAATGTAGGCACCTACTTCCCTTGAAACCTCCACGAGTTCCTTAACTGGATGTGGAAAAAGGAATAAGCTCCCTCCAAAAGTAACTATTCCTGGCCTTGTGGCCTCGATTATCGTCGCTGACTTATCAGGGTCTATGTTGAGTTCATCCAAATCATATGCGTGGTTAATTGTTTCTAAGCCTATAATGCTTCCAGCCAGCCCTGTGTAGTCATGTGAAATATGTGCACCACACCTTAATGGCGCGACAATCATCTTATTGTTTCTGGTTACCATTGAAAGTCCTTTGAAAGTAGCTAAGTTAGCATGGGTTCCAGAAACAAGCCTAATGTCAACCCAAGTGCAATTGAAAAGTTTTTTCAGAAGGCTCGCGACAAGGTTCTCAATAGGCGTTATATATTTCTGTCCTTGGTAATATCTTTCTTTAACAAGTCCTTCTAAAGTATTCGTTCCCTCAGCATATCTACTTTCTAAATCTTGGCAAATGCTTAGCATTTCCCTTACCGCTGGAGACTTTAAGCCTTCACTTGCAATGAGGTTAATGCATTCCTTTTCCCTATATTTTTCATGGTTTTTAGTGGCTTCAATTAAGTTTAAAATCCATTCAAAAAAGAAGTCGTCCATGGTTAACCTCCCGTGTTCTTCTCTTAGCTTTCCACCTTTGGCGATTAACTCATTTATTCCCAATGTTTTTAAAGGAGAAGGTTTAGTGAAATATGCATGTTTCAAGATAAATTTAGTCGAATCTTCATGTTTAATTTTCTTTTAAAAGCGAATTACTTAATGCCTTGAACTAAGCATCCTTATGACTCTCACAAAAAAATTTTTCAGTTGGCATTATTGCCTGGGTCTGTTTACATTTTTCCAAGTTACAGTGAAAGAAAGCCATGTCATTTTATGGATTGTTAAACAAAAATTTTTAAGTTGACGAAAATAATTATTATTATGAAAATATTAAGTGTTTTTCACGTGTACACGTGGTAAGAACTTTGCCCTAAAGGTTCCCAGCAACCGTTCTATGGGGCCTTTTTAGGGCTCCAAGCCCTTTTTTTGGCTTTTTCTTCACTTCCTTCTTTTTTAGACTCTCTTAATTCCTGTAATCCTGAAATTTATTTTAAAAAAAGGGAAGGTGATTATATATGGTGATTAGGGTAGCTATAGTTGGTGTAGGTAATTGTGCTTCAGCTCTTGTTCAAGGAGTTGAATACTATAAGGACGTGGATGAGGGTGAGATACCTGGCTTAATGCATGTTATGTTCGGTAACTACCACATAAAAGATATTAAGTTTGTCACAGCCTTCGACGTTAACAAAAACAAGATAGGGAAGGACCTTGCTGAAGCCATATTTGCAGAGCCAAACAGTTGTGCAAGGTTCGCTGACGTACCGTACCTCGACTGCGAGGTTTTACCAGGCCCAATCCTTGACGGAGTAGCCCCACACATGTTCAAGCCATTCAGAGTCTACGATGAAAGGGAAGTTAAACCTGTTGATGTGGTTGAAGTCCTCAGGGAAACCAAGCCTGATGTGCTGGTTAACTTTCTTCCAGTTGGAAGCTACGAAGCAACAAGGTTCTATGCTAAAGCATGCCTTGAAAGCGGTGTGGCAATGGTTAACTGTATACCTGAGTTCATTGCTTCAGATGAGGAATGGGCTAGAAAATTTGAAGAAAAAAACCTCCCTATAGCCGGGGACGACATCAAGAGCCAGGTTGGAGCAACAATAGTTCACAGAGCCCTAGTCGACCTTCTAGTGAAAAGGGGCGTAAAGATACTGAGCACCTACCAGTTAAACATAGGAGGGAACACGGACTTCCTTAACATGACCGTTGAGGAAAGACTTAAAACGAAGAGGGTGAGCAAGACCACAGCTGTGACAAGCCTGGTGGCCTACGACTTCCCGACAAGGATAGGCCCGTCAGACTATGTTCCCTTCCTTGAAGACAAGAAAATTTGCTACATTACTATTAAAGGGAGAAAATTCGGAAACCAGCCAATAAAGATAGACTTGAAACTTGAAGTCGAAGACTCGCCGAACAGTGCAGGGGTTGTTGTGGATGCTATAAGGGCGACGAAAATAGCCTTAGATAGGGGCGTAGGCGGGCCGCTTATAAGTATTTCGGCTTATGGATTTAAGCATCCCCCAGTAAAAGTTTCAGACAATGAAGCAAGGCACTGGGTTGAAGAATTCATAGAGGGCAAGAGACTGCGCTAACAGTTTTTCAGGAAAACTTTTTCAGGAAGGCTTCCAGTCTATTCATTGCCTCCCTGATGTTTTCAAGCGAAGTTGCTGTTGAAAAACGAATATGCCTTTCACCCTTCACAGAGAAAACAGTTCCAGGCATAGCTGAGACCCCAGCCTCCTTTATCATTTTTTTAACGAAGTCAAGTGAAGACATATCTAAGTTGATTATTTCAGGGTAAAGATAAAAGGTGGCAGGAGGCTTTTCCACGTGGAAGAAACCTGTTTCATCTAATTTCTCCACCATGTAGTCTCTCCTCCTCCTGTATTCCTTAACCATTCCCTCAACTTCCTTCTGTGACGAATTTAAGGCCGCTACAGCAGCTAACTGGGCTATAGAATTCCTGCACACGTTACTGTAAGATGAAACCTTTAACATTGCATTGATTATTTCTTTGTTCCCTACAGCATAGCCTATCCTCCAACCCGTCATCGCATAAGTCTTTGAAAAAGAAAAAATTGTCACGGTTTTCTCTTTAAATTCTTCAACACTAGCCAAACTAAAGTGTTTTCCCTCAAAAATTATTTTCTCATAAACTTCATCGGAAACAATTAACAGATCATTTTCTAGGCAAAAACCTCCTATTTCTCGAAGCTTTTTTTCATCTATTATGTGTCCAGTTGGATTGGAAGGAGAATTTAAAATGATAGCCTTTGTTTTTGAACTGACTTTGCTCGTTATTTCGTCGAGAGACGGTGAAAAGTTTTTTTGTGGGTCAAGAAAGTACCTTACAGGTTTACCCATGGCTATTTTAACCAGGTTAATGTATCTAGGCCATCCTGGGTCCGGAACCAGTACTTCATCCCCCTTATTCAGTATTGCTTGGAAAAAAGAGTAAAGACCACCGAATCCTCCGTCCGTCACTAA
>JAOZGF010000149.1 GCA_027491845.1 Thermoproteota archaeon
TTTTAAAAAGAAGGACCCCTTTAAACATTGTTTTAGGCGGGTTAAGCGGAGGATTCCCAGTATTGGTTGGTTGGACCTATGTTACAGGTACAATTACTTTGCTTCCTGTCCTAATGGGTTTACTTGTTTTTCTATGGATCCCTAACCACATTTGGAGTTTAGCGATCTATTATAAAGAAGATTATGTGAAGGCCGGTGTTCCAATGCTCCCTGTTGTTATGGAGGAAAGAAAAGCTATTAGATGCATTGTTTTCACGTCGGTTTTACTTGTAACCGCTTCCTTGCTACTATATTTCACAGAAACGTTTGGTTTGGTTTATCTTTTAACTATATGCTTGCTTGGAGGCATTCTGTTTCTTTTAAACCTCTGGTTATTTTTTGATTCGAGTAAAGAAAAAGCTTGGATCATGTTTAAGTTTTCAAGCATCTATTTGGCCATTGTTTTCATAGCTATGATAATTGATGTCTCGCTTCCCCACTGAAAAACTTTTTTCAATAATTGGAGGCCAAGTCATTAGGTAGAGAAAAATGTCAATGCACTTGTTTCGGGGTAATCGGGAAGTTCAATAGAAATTTATTGATTTTCTTCACTATATTTCTCTAGAAGGACAAGGGTTTCCTTTTCAGGCAAGTCTCTCCATTTTATGTAGGCATCCGCCACCGCGAAGTACCTGCTGCTTCTGACGTTAAGTGTTACAATCCAAACTGCCTCTTGAGTTAAGAGCTCTATAGCTTTATCTGACGCCGTTGGAACAGCTACAATTGTTTTTAGAGGGGCCAGTTTCTTTGCGCTTCTCACAGCGGCAAGCATTGTGTATCCAGTTGCGAGACCATCATCCACCAAGATAATCTTTTTCCCTTTTAATGAAGGGGGAGGGAGGAACCTTGAATATGTTTTTGTTCTTTGCTTAATGCTTTCCTCAGCTTGTTTAATGCTTTCTTCAATCTCATTTTGGCTTAAGCTTGCCCATCTAGCAGCTTCGTAATCTATCACCCTAACTTTATTCCATGAAAGCGCTCCAAAGCCTGCCTCACTCGTCCAGGGATAAAGGATTTTTCTGACAACGCAAACGCTTATTTTAGCTCTCAGTTTTCTTGCAACACCTATGCCTACTGGAATCCCGCCTGAAGGAATTACTAGGACGTGATTGCCCATTATTTTATTTTGGAGGAGAAAAGCTCCTAAAAGTTCACCTGCCTCCTTTCTATCCCTAAACAAACCTGTTTTTTCCCTTAAGCTGACTTCTTCTATTAACATGTTGAACAATCCTTCTGGAGAACTGCCTTCGGAAGGCCTTTCTTTTCACATTACCTTTATCCCCATCCTTTTAATTTGTGTGTTTTCTTTTTACAGCTCTTTACAGTTTCGTTACTTTTTTTTAGTTCTCCTTTACCATTAATAGACCTAGAAGCCGTTCTGCTTTTTATTAGCGTCATTACACTTAATTTGCTTCATCCTTTTTAAGAGCCCCTGATTAGCAGCACCTCATTATGCTCTTAGTTTGTCGGTAAAGTCGGCGAAATAATCATTCTATTTCCTCAAAACAAAATATTCTGTTATTTTTTCATTATCCAAGTTATCGTGTTGCATGTCTCCTTGCAGATACGGGTGTGAAGTTCCAGCCTGCTCGCTCGACAGTTTCAATAATAGGGCCTCTTATAGCGTTAACGTCAAAGTTAAACTTATATATTTCTCCTATTTCAAGGGGCTTAAGACTTTTTATTCCATATGCAACCGCTTTCCTTTTACTGAAAAACATTCTTCCTCCAAAATAACTTTTTTTGTATCTTACAACATTGGGCCTGAAGCCTGCAGACCAGTTTATTTCCTGCATTTCTTCGAAATACCTAACCTGTTTCTTGTTTTCTTCAAGAAGCATTAATCCTCTGTAAGCCAGTTTTAATCCTGCTCTTCCCATGATCTCCCACCATTTAGCGTCAGCCAGCTTCCACCTCGCAATATAGTCTGTCTCTTCGCCTTTAAGGATTTCCCAAGGATACTCTTCCTTATTAAGGCCCAACAATCTCCTCTCAAGTTCTTCTTTTGACACTGGTTGAACTTTAGGATAAAGCCTGTCGGATGGAGACTCAACTATGCCGAAAACCCCAAGTATGCCTGTTAAAGACGCTGCAGCCACGAAGGCGAAGACAGCTGAAAAACCCATATATTCTGCTGGGGCGTTGAGGACAATGGTTACAGGTTTTTCGTTAACCGTCCCTGTCATTTTAGCTCCTTTAAATACAGGAATAAGTAGAAGCATGAAGAGAATAAATAAGCCTAGAAACATATACCTATATTTCAACCACAGAGTCATGGTTGAGTGAAAAGATTGTTTAAACTTAAAAGTTTTCTGCAAAACGTAGGAAAACGTAGGAAAAAACAGTTTACAATAAAAAAAAGGATATTGAGAAAGAAAAAAAATAAAACAATAAATTCACCGAAAGAGGAATAAATTATCAATAGTTCAATAACCCATCACTATCTTAGACCAG
>JAOZGF010000253.1 GCA_027491845.1 Thermoproteota archaeon
CCTCTTAAAAGCCCGCTATGTAGTTCTCCCTCTCCTTTAGAGCTAGCTGAAGCTTTCGACTCCTTCGGCTTCCGTGAACTGTATGTAGCAGATCTAGATGCCATTCAGAAAAAAGGAGCCAACTTGGAAATTATAAAAAGAATTTGTAAAGAGACGAACCTAAGCTTAATGGTTGACGCAGGAATAAGGAAAGTTAAGGAGGCTGAAGAACTATATGAGGCAGGGATATCTAAAGTCATCATTGGAACAGAAACCTTGTGCTGCCTCGAGCTAATAAGAGAGGTAAAGGCAATACTTGGAGGGAAAAGAACGATTGTAAGCTTAGACTTCAGGGGAGGACGTCTGATCAGTCCATGTTCAAAATTAAATGGCTTAATTGTGAGTGAAGCTGTAAAATTAATTACTTCATGCGGGGTTAGAGGGCTTATTCTCTTGGATCTAGAAAAGGTGGGGTCCCTAGCCGGTCCAAATAAGCAATTAATAACTCAAGCTTTAACTGCATGCGGAGGCAACATGAGAGAATGGGGCGAAAAAGTCAATTTACTAGTTGGAGGAGGTATATCGGGCATAGAGGATCTTAATACGCTTGAAAAACTTAACGTGTCAGGTGCCCTACTTGCTTCCTCCATCCATAAAGGAAGAATTGACTTAACTGACCTGAAAAAAAGATTTCCTGACTCCTTCCGTTCAGTTAAAGTAAAGAGGTAAAGGGGTTGGAGACTGTCATTAAGATTGGAGGAAGCCTTGGAAGGAATACTGCTTCCCTAAAAAAACTCTGTCTCGAGGTAGGGAGAATCTGTGAGGAACACGGACTTGTTGTGGTTCCGGGAGGAGGCAAGTTTGCGGATGTCGTGAGAGAATTTTACAGAAACTTTTCTCTCTCGGAAGAAACCGCTGACAAAATGGCGATATTGGCCATGGATCAATTCGGACTGCTTTTGTGTGACCTTATACCTAATTCATTAAAAGTAAAGGATCTTAAACAAGTTAAGTTTGCCGTGCGAAAGGGGAAGACACCTGTCTTTATTCCTTCCAACTTCCTTTTTAAACATAACCCGCTTGAGCATAGTTGGAACGTTACTTCTGACTCAATATCAGCTTACCTTGCAGGCCTGCTTGGAGCTAAAAGGCTCCTCCTATTAAAAGATGTTGACGGAATCTTCACCGCGGACCCCCACAAGGAAAGAAATGCCAAACTCATTCCTAAAATAACTGCATCAAAACTTTCTCAAATTAAAAATACGTGTCTGGATAATTACTTCAGCTCTCTACTGCTAAAGTTTAACCTCGAATGTTATGTTTTAAATGGTTTTCACCCAAAAAGAATCTGGAACGTTTTAGAAAGAAAGAAAACCCTATGTACATTTATTGAGGCGAAATAGCTTTGATTAACTCGGGATGCATAACGTTTCATCTTTATGACGGCTCAAGAGTTAAGGAGGGATGAATGTTGAGCGGGAAGTTTGCATTCATTTATCATGAAGGTTTCTTGGATTACAACTTCGGTGGATCACATCCGTTAAAGCCACACAGAGCTGCTTTAACCCTTGAAAGACTGAAAAAACTAGGTGCAATTAACGACGACGTGAAGGTCGTTAGGCCAGAGACAGCAAAAGAAGAAGATTTATTACTCGTCCATACCCCTCAATACCTTTCTTTTATTAGAGAAAAGAGTAAGATAGGAAAGGGCTATCTAGATTTTGGCGATACACCTGCCTTTAAAGGAATGTATGAAGCAGCTAGCCTGAGAGTTGGTGCTTCTACGCTTGCAGTGGACCTTGTTGAGAAAAATGACTTTACCCATTCCTTTAATCCAGCAGGCGGTTTCCATCATGCAAGAAGCAATAGGGCTGCTGGCTTCTGTATTTTTAACGACGTAGCTATTGCAGCACGTTACGCTCAAAAGAAATACGGCCTTAAAAAGATAGCTATAATTGACATTGACGGCCACCATGCTGATGGAACCCAAGAGATCTTTTATAAAGAAAAGGTATTGACGATTTCCTTTCACAGGTATGGTTTCTGGTTTTATCCTGGCACCGGATGGATCGATGAAATTGGTTCAGGTGAAGGAAAGGGGTACTCGGTTAATGTTCCTCTTCCAGCAGGAACCTGTGACGAAACCTTTCTCTATGCTTACAGGGAAGTTGTTCCACCGTTAATCAGGAGTTACAAGCCTGAATTAATCATCCATCAATTTGGCGTAGATGGCCACTATGGTGATCCGCTAGTCGGTCTACGTGTAACAACAAAGGGATACAGTGAAATTGCATCCTTAACCCATGGGCTTTGCCATGAGGTTTGCGACGGAAAATACGTTATATTAGGTGGAGGCGGTTATGATGCTGAGGCATCGGCAAGGTGTTGGGCGATAATGGTTGTAAACATTTCTCAAACCATGCACGTGTCTAAAGAAGAGTACATCAGACTGTTTGACAAAATCTCTGCTACAAGAAATGAGAAGATCCATCAAAAAGTAAAAGAGATTGTAGATAGGCTTAAAAAAATTGTTTTCCCCTATCACGGCTTAGAGCCGAGTTAAAATTAATGTTTAAGTGGAAAACACTTACAACTCTTTCAGTCCATGCCAGAGCTCTAAGAGTTTAGAGCGCAAACTTTTATGTATAGGATTAAATGAATCCATTATTTTCATTATTTCGCAAGAAGGATTCTCAAATAGGTTTAGAAGTTGATAAAGTGTTTTCCTTCCCATGCCGGCTTTAGAAATAGATTTTATGGAGGAGTAGGCCTCCTTCAGAGCAGTTGCTTTAAGGTTAATTAAGCTTGCCCTCATTCTGTCTAGGTTGGCAAGGGCTTTGTTTATTTCTCTTATTGCTTTAATCGATTTTTTAAGCTTTTCATCGGCTTCCACCTCTTCCTCAGCCTTCCTCACCTGTTCGTTTAATTCATGAAGGTTA
>JAOZGF010000268.1 GCA_027491845.1 Thermoproteota archaeon
ATGAAGTACAATTTTCAGCTGAAATGGCCTCGTTAATCAGGGAAAGCTCAGTGATCGTAACAACGGGAGGCCATCTCCCGTTTGAGTTAAAGATAAAGGAATTAAGTGAAGAAAAAGGCCTTTCATGCAAGGTCTTATGGATTAACAATTACTTGGAAAAAGGATTACTTTTACTTAATGCCTCCTGGTTTAACAAGAGGAACCCTCACGGAACATGGCTTGATCCCCGTAATGCTGTGGCAATAGCAAAAACAGTTGCTGAGGCACTGTGCGAGGTAAGCCCTGAAAAAACCAACTTGTTTAACGATAAACTGAAAAAATTCATTAGTAAGGTTGAGGTAACCATGAAAACCTTCAAGAACATGAGGTCAAAGTTAAACCTTTCATCTAACAACGTGATCATCTCTGTACCAAGCCTTCAATACGCTGTCCAATGGCTCAACTACACCGTCGTCTCCTCTATCGTGAAAGAAGAGGGCTACCCTGCCTCAAACCCTGATGAACTCCTAGGTTTAGCCGAAAAAGCCGTCCTGATTATTTCGGCAAACGAAAATTTTTCATCAACGGTCGGTGAAGCCGCCCTTGAAATATCGATGAAATCAGGGGTTCCACTTGTTAAACTCGATGTTTACTGGGCCAACAAGAAATACACAGACGTCTTGAGAGAAAACACGGAAAAAATCATTTTGGCTTCAGCCAAACAAGTTCAAATTAACAGTCAGTTTCCTCAATTTAACCCTCAACCAACAAGCTACTTCCCCCCTACCTATCTCCTCGTTTTTCTCTTATTGGGCTTACTTATCGGCTTACTGATGGGGTGGTTTATTTGGGTGAAGCTATAGTTCTACGAGATGTTAAAATAACGTACAACGGGAACATCGCAGTGGAAAACGTGAGTTTTTCCTTAAAAGAAGGTGAATCATTACTTTTGCTCGGCCCAAACGGGTCCGGTAAAACCACGCTGGTGAAGACAATAGCAGGCCTCCACAAGGAATACAAGGGAGAAATCAAGGTCTTTGGGAAACCGCCACACGATAGCATGCAATTTGTTTCGTACATGCCTCAAACGTTTAAACTCAATGAAACGGTTCCTGTAACGGCTTTAGATGTCGTTGCAATGGGAGTGATCTATAAAAAACCCTTTTTCCGCCATTACTCTTTGAAGAAAGACGTTGTTGAGGAATGTAGGGAAGCTTTGGAGTTCGTAGGGCTGGATCGCGTGGCTGAACAGCCCTTCTCTGAATTGTCTGGAGGCCAAAAGCAGAGAGTCATACTGGCGCGTTCACTGGTTTCCAATCCCAAAATGCTTTTGTTAGATGAACCCCTCTCACATCTCGATCCTACCGCGAAAAGTGAAGTTGTTGAGGTTCTCCTAGAGATAAGGAGAAAGAAAAAAATAACGATGGCCGTCACAACCCACGACACAAATCCATTAATCGAAATAGGGGACAAATTGCTTATTTTAAACAGAAAAATGGTTGCGTTCGGCCCACCCGAGGAGGCGTTAAGCGATGAAATAATAAGAAAGGTCTACGGCGATTTTTCAAGAACAATAAGGGTTGAAGGAAAGGTGTATTGCATAATAGGTGATGTACATCTTACAAGGCATCCCTGAACATGTCTTAAGGTCTATTGCAGCATCAGTCTTTCTTTCAATCCTCATGGGAATGATAAGCCCGCTTATTTCCATGAAAGGGATAGCCTTCCTAACCCATGCAACGTTTCATTCATTGCTCTTGGGCGCCGTCATCGGCATGATCGCGGGCCTATTTACGGGTTCCTTCACGCTTCTAACATTATTCGCAGCTGCACTAACCGTTTTAACAGTTATGGCGATAGCCTACATCGAAAACAAGGGAATAACAAGCGACACTGCAACGGGGATAATTTCAAGCATCGTTGCCGGTTTAACGGTGCTTAGCTTCGGTTTCCTGTACATAGTGATGGAGAACAAGCCATATGTAGGGGCCTCACAAAACGTTGTCTCCTATTTAATCGGCGAAATTTTCCTTTTATCCCTAAACGACTTACTTGAACTTTCCATAGGCTCCTTCATCCTCGTCATCCTGTTAATGTTTCTTTACAGAGACTTCGTTTACCTCAGCTTTGACCCTGAAACCCTTACTTCATACGGGGCAAAGATACACGTTTATCTTTACATCCTTTACGTAATCGTAGGTGCGTCAGCTGCCGTCATAGTTAAAACAACAGGCTTAATAACTTTACAGGTCATAGCCGTCCTGCCTGGAGCAATCTCCCTTAAAGTAAGTAATAACCTTAAAAAGATAGTTTTAATAAGCATTTTGGTTGCCTGTTTATCCCAGTTAGCATCCATATATCTCGCAACCCTTTCCAGTTTTCCTCCAAGCGGGATTGCCGCCATCCTGCTAGCCTTAATCTATTCTGCAACCATGCTAATTCGAAAACACTGAGTTGATTTTAAATGCCCGAAATCCTGCCGCCTCAATTCTTTGAAAGGGACGCAGGCACCGTGGCAAAAAGCCTCCTCAAAAAGGTGCTCATCAGAAAAATTAACGGGGAAACATTGGGAGGCGAAATAATTGAAACGGAAGCATACTACGGTGAAAACGACCCTGCGTCAAGGGCATATAAGGGAAGGAAAACGAAATTAAACAAGTGGATGTGGGATGAAGCAGGGACAATTTTCATTTACATGGTTCACGGACACTGGCTCCTCAACGTGGTTACCGGTGAAAAAAATGTTCCGAGTGCTGTGCTTATAAGGGCGATTAAGCCTCTTTTCGGGGTGAATCACATGCTGAGGAACCGAAATGTGAACAGGCTAGAGGAACTAACTTCTGGTCCAGGAAAACTGACAAGGGCCTTGGCAATAACAGCCGCATTAAACGGGTTCAAGGTAACCGATCCATCTTCTCCCTTAATAATAGTTGAGAGTGATGTGAAAGAAAAATTCGAAATCGGCTTAAGCCACAGGATAGGGGTTAAAGAAGACCTGCCTCAGCCGCTCAGGTTTTATGTTAAGAAAGAAAGATTCTTATCCAGGAAGCATTAAGCCCCTTTACCTGCGCCTAGCTGTGGTGTAAACACAATCTTAGACGCAGCACCTTTCTTAATCATACCAACACTTTAGCCCTCCTTAACTATTTAAAGCATCCCCACACGTTTTCAACAGATTTAGCATGAGAAGGAAGGAATCTCCTTGAAGCCCTCGAAGCCCTCGAAGCCCTCGAAGTCTTATTTGGGCGAAGAAAAAGACATTTAGAGAAACAAGAAACGATGCAGTGATCGAAAAAATTGATGAAGAAGGAAATTTCATGGGTTCCTCATTTTTAGGGCGAGTGCATTGAAAAGAAAAGTTGCTTTCAATAGAACTAGGGAACATGTCGCCTGGCTGTGGTGAAAAGCTGCAATGGCACGTAGCTCGCTTAAATACCAAAGCAACTCTACACATTAATTATGCTGTTAAAATGACAGCTTCACTTTATCCCCGCTTTTAAGATTTAGTTTTTCCCTTGCAGAGCCAAGGTTAACCGCTATTTGAAGGTTTCCGTATGCATTGTCCTTAACAATTATTTCCCCTTTCTCCGCATCAGCAAACGTGTTCACGTATTTCGCCCTAAAAACACCGTTTTTTGTTTCGATCAAAACTTCACTTCCAACCCTTACTCCCTTCCCTGCCAAGTAACCAATGGGTATCGTCGTGAACAGGTTCCCGAAATTGTCCACATGGAACACGTTTCCAATTGCTTCACTTTCCCTCAGAATGGGTTCCTGAATAGGGCATTTAATCAAGCTTTTAGGGTCAATTTCTGAACCTATCTCTTGAGGTAGAACTCCTAGGGAAAGCCATGCCCCAACAGGTGAAAAGATATCCCTTCCATGGAAGCTTGAACTTACAGGTTTTAACATGTACTTCTCGTTTCTTATTTCAAATGCACTGGTTATTCCGCCTAAAGCCTTTGATGACGGGATAAGTAAGCCGTTGTCAGGTCCAACAAGATAATCTCCCCTTTTAACTTTAATAATTACCGATTTCCTTTCAGTACCGACACCAGGGTCAACCACTCCAATGTGTATGCCCACCGGAAGGAAACGCAGGGCGTTCTCCATTAACCATGCCCCCTCACCAATGTTGAATTTCTCAACGTTATGGCAAACATCTATAATCTTGCAATTAGGGTTAATCGAATAGATAACTCCCTTCATTACGCCTACCGACTCGTCCTTTAGACCGAAATCTGTTGTTAAGCTAATTATCCTCAAACTCACCAATCCTCCACGGCACTTTAAAAGGGCAGGTTAAGGGTTTTACCCTTAAATAATATTTAAAAGCATCCTTATCCACATCAATAGAAATATCTTCAACATTTAACATGTTCTGGATGAAATGTCTAAAAGGTTTGTGAGGTATTTCAGTTGGAAGGAGTTGTTAAAACAGCTTGCGGACTCTGTCCTCACTCGTGCGGAATGAACGTTTATGTGGAAAACGGCAGGGTTGTTAGGGTTGAAGGAAGCCGTGAACACCCTATCAACAAAGGCCTGCTTTGCCCAAAGGGTAGGGCTGCAGTTGAATACCTGTACTCAAGGCACAGGGTAACCCATCCCCATGTAAAGGTGAATGGAAAGTGGGTTAAAACGGATTGGGACACTGTTCTCGACGTGATAAAAGACAAGTTGGTTGAGATCAAGGAAAAGAATGGTGCCAGGGCCATTGGAGCTTACGTCGGCATGTCTGTCCTTTTAAGCGGTACAATTACAGTTGAACTAATTAGGAGGTTCATGCATTTACTTGGTTCGCCCAATCTCTTCTCAGTTGAAAGCATGTGTTTTAGGTCTAGGATACTCGCTTACATCTCAACCTTCGGCAAGTTCCTAGTTGCAGATGTTGAAAACTCCAACTGCATCATCGTGTGGGGCCATAACCCCCACAATTCAAACTTTCCCCTGGCAAATAAAATAGTTAAGTCAAGGAACAGGGGGGCTAAATTAATTGTCATTGACCCTGTTAAGACGAATCTAGCTGATAAAGCC
Source organism: Thermoproteota archaeon (assembly GCA_027491845.1). Classification (GTDB taxonomy): domain Archaea; phylum Korarchaeota; class JAOZGF01; order JAOZGF01; family JAOZGF01; genus JAOZGF01. Next base: position 5,014 of record JAOZGF010000268.1, read on the forward strand.
CATATTTTCGCGCAAATAAAACCAGGGAAAGACATTTACCTGGCGTTAGCATTGCTTAACGTGATTATTGATAGGGGCCTTTATAATAAGGAAATCGTTGATAAATGGGCTGAGGGCTTCAACCAACTTAAGGAGCATGTCAGTGAATATCGGCCAGGTAAGGTGGCTGAGTTAACAGGGGTTGAAAAAGAAAAAATTGTGGAGATAGCTGAAACTTACGTGGAAAACAAGCCTGCATGCATTGTTCAAGGGACAAATTCATTGGACCAATCACTTAACGGATTCCAGGTTTCAAGGGCCATAGCAATTCTTCAAGGCATAACTGGAAACATAGATGTGAAAGGCGGATTTATTAGGGCTTCAAGACCCAGATCAAGGCCTCTCAGCATCATTGAAGGGATCGCACAGCCCAGAGAAAAACCCATTGGAATAGATGACTACCCTCTCTTCCACGGTTTTTGGGGAAGGGTGTTCGGCGAAGGACAGTCCATGATGCTTGTTTCATCCATACTTG
>JAOZGF010000278.1 GCA_027491845.1 Thermoproteota archaeon
TCTACCTTTGGGATTTCGTCCTCCATGGGAGTGATAACGTGCTTCCACCTGCTGCCAAGTCTCCAAACCGCTATGCCTTTGCATCCGAGTTTGTATGCTAACCAATAAACCTTTTCCACGTCTTCAGGAGTTGCATGGAACGGGAAATTAACCGTCTTAGATACTGAATTGTCTGTGTATTTTTGGAATGCAGCTTGAATTCTCACATGCCATTCAGGGGAAACGTCGTAAGTTGTTACAAATATTCTTCTGATCTTTTCAGGTATTTCAGGTAGGTCTCTTATTGAAGTTCTCTGGGAAACCTTGCTGATAAGTTCTTCACTGTAGAAGCCTTCTTTGATGGCTATCGTTTCGAACAAGGGATTTATTTCCGTCAAACTTTTCCCTAAACTTTCAGAAAGGTGCCTCACATATCCTATGGCAAATAACGGCTCTATCCCAGGTGAGCATCCAGCTATAATACTTATTGTCCCTGTTGGGGCTATAGTTGTGACGGTGGCATTTCTCATCGTTTTATAACCAAGCTTATCCCAGATGCTCCCCTTAAAATACTTAAATGAGCCTTTTTCCCCCCCTAACTCAACTGAAGTTTTCCTTGCTTCATCACTTATAAACTTCATGACCTTTTCAGCCATCTTAACTGCTTCCTCTGAGTCATAGGGTATCTCTAATTTTATAAGGAAGTCGGCGAAGCCCATTACGCCTAACCCGATTTTTCGGTTTCCTTTGGTCATTTCTTCTATTTGTGGCAGTGGGTACTTGTTTATGTCTATGACGTTATCTAGGAACCTTACAGCAAGTCTAACTGTTTCTCTAAGCTTTTTCCAGTTTACTCTTCCGTCAACAACCATTTTTGATAGATTGATTGAGCCTAAATTACAAGATTCATAGGGCAGAAGGGGTTGCTCACCGCAAGGATTGGTGCTTTCAATTTCCCCAACATGTGGCGTGGGATTAAACATGTTTATCCTATCTATAAACAGAACACCTGGTTCACCGTTTTTCCATGCCATCGTTATGAGGAGATTCCATATTGCACGTGCCTTTAGCCTTTTGACAGGTAAACCTGTCCTGGGATTTATTAGTTCATGGTCTAAATCTTTTTCAACAGCCTCCATGAACTTGTCTGTAACTGCTACTGAAATGTTGAAGTTGCTAAACGTTCCTTCTTTTTCCTTAGCAACGATAAAGTCAAGTACGTCTGGATGGTCAACTCTTAACACACCCATGTTTGCCCCTCTTCTTTTCCCTCCCTGCTTAATAACGTCAGTTGCTACGTCGAACACTCTCATGAATGAAAGAGGGCCTGAAGCAATTCCACTAGTGCTCTTAACAATGTCTCCCTTAGGCCTGAGCCTTGAAAAAGAAAAACCTGTTCCTCCGCCTGATTTTTGAACTATTGCCATTGCCTTTAATGCATCAAATATGCTTTCCATGTCATCCTCAATTGGAATAACGAAACATGCTGAAAGTTGCCCTAACTCCGTCCCTGCATTCATGAGGGTAGGGGAATTGGGAAGGAACTCTAAGTTGATCATCATCTTGTAGAATTTCTCTTCCAATTCCTTAACTTGCTTTTCTGTTTTGCCATACATTTTTTCTGCCGACGCAACAGCCCTCGCAACCCTCCTGAAAAGCTGGGCAGTTGACTCAATAACTTTTCCGTTTTCATCTTTTCTCAGATATCTCCTTTCTAAAACTATTATGGCGTTCAACGGAAGTTTTAGTTCATCTTTAACCCCTAACACTTTTTTAGCTCTTCTTATTTCAGCTCTTTTTTGCCTGTACAAAATATAGGCTTTAGCGGTTTTTGCATGTCCGTTTTCAATTAAAACCTTTTCAACTATATCTTGAACTTGCTCAACAGTAGGTATCTCGCCTGGTTTAAGTTGTTTAACCAAGTTCTTAACAACTTCAAGGGAAAGTTTTTCAGCTAAAGATTTATTTTTTCCTCCCACTGCTTTGGCTGCTTTCCAGATAGCCTCAGTTATTTTACTTCTGTCAAAGTCAACTATCCTTCCATCTCTTTTTATTATCTTTGTTGGTTCACTTTGTTTCTTTTTCATCTAATATCTCCAGTAACCTGTTATTTAAATAATTTGGAAGAAGAAAACTTTTAATGTGGCACAATCTTACAAGAGCTTAACGCTCTTAAAAATATTTATGCTCCCTTCTTTTTTTAAAAAATATCAGAAAAATTTTTTTTGTTAACCGATCATAATAATACTGATACACGTTCTAGTGGACATGTCATTAGGAAAAATTTCTTCCTCATTCCATAAACAGCCTTCTTTACCCCTCTAAATAGCGTTTAGCCATGTCTTTCAAATGACAGTCAGGAGGTGTTCCAACGCCTAAAAACGGTTATAAGATAATTCTAACAGCAGATAGAACTCTCATGAGCGAATATGGAGGCGGAATATTTTTTGGCTTCAGTGCTTGTGTGCCGAGAGGCCTGATACCTGACTGGATGTACTTTAAATTTCTCTGTCCGTCGGTTAAAGTCTCTGGAAACGGAACAGTTGAAGTAGCCCCTAACGGAACAAGAAAAATAGAGGCAGCCCTCCTAGACCATGGCTTTAAAAAGAATGAAGTAGCAGTCGTCCATCCAGATCATTTAAACAGGGCAATAGGACTTAACACAAAGGTTGTGGGCATAACTGAGAACGATCCCTTGGGACTTGGTCCAGCAACAACAACATTTACGCAGTTACTGGGCGGAGAAGCTTACATGTACCACAAGTTTAAAGAACTCCTGGTAAATCCATCCGTAAAAAAGTATAAACCAAAAATAATAGTTGGAGGACCTGGATCATGGCAACTTGAGGATGAAAGAGTTGTTCAGGAGCTAGGAATCGATTGTGTTGTAGTTGGTGAAGGAGAGAAGGTCGCTCCTGAATTGTTTGAGAGAGCCGTTAAAGGAGAAAAACTACCAAAGATAGTCTACGGCGAAGCTGTACCAGTAAAGGAAATACCTGTCAACAGGGAACCAACTATACATGGGATCGTTGAGGTGGCTAGAGGATGTGGAAGAGGATGCAAATACTGTGCACCTACCCTAAAGTTTCTCAGGTGCCTCCCTATTAAGCACATTCTCAAGGAAGTGAAAATGAACGTTTCACATGGGAGACAACCAACCCTGCATGCTGAAGATATTTTTAGATACAAAGCAAAAGGGTTTAAGGTAAACTCTGAGGAAGTAATGGAGCTGTTTAAAAGCGTGTTAAGTGTTGAGGAAGTAAAGAAAGTGTCTGTAAGCCATTTCTCCCTTTCGTCAGTTGTTGACGGAAAAGAAACCTTGGAAAAAGTAACAAACCTGCTTAAAGAAAGATGTGAAAACCAGTGGATGAGCGGTCAAACAGGCATCGAAACAGGAAGCCCTGCCTTAATAAAGAAATACATGCCAGGCAAGTGTAAACCCTTTAAACCAGAGGAATGGCCTGAAATAGTTAAAAAATCCTTTGAAATCTTGGCGGATAACGACTGGGTTCCCTGTGCAACAGTTATAATAGGATTGCCTGGCGAAAAAGAAAAAGATGTTGAGTTAACCATCCAATTAATAGAGGAACTAAAAGAGTTTAAAAGCATAATTGTGCCGCTTTTCTACGTAGCTCTAGGAATGCTGAAGAATAAGACAACATCTTTCAAACTGGAAGACCTCCAGCAAAAGCAATCGGAATTAATCCTTAAGTGTTACGAGCACAATCTAGCTTGGGCAGAGGTCTTAGTGGATGAGTACTGTCAAAACACGATTAGAAGCAATTTAAAAAGGTATGCCATAGTTAAACTTTTCTCTCAC
>JAOZGF010000281.1 GCA_027491845.1 Thermoproteota archaeon
TCCCTTATTTTCTGGTTGAAGTCCTCTATTGGATTGTTTGGTTCAGCTTTGCATGAAACAAGGATACATGGAATAATTAGCTGCGTTAATATAAGTAAGAGCAATAAGGGAGATTGCCTCTTTAAACTGCGCTGCAAGTTTATCTCCTCCTCTTAGCTAATTAGATTTGAACGTTTAGTTTATAAAAGGTGCCTCAAAGAATTTTTTTCATGCAAGATACTTAACGGAGGAATCAAACCCCTTATATAAGGGTTCTTAATGGTAGGAGCATGCACAACGACAACGATCGTTCTTTCATCTTATTAGTGTTGATTTTGTTCGCCGCTTTCATTGTTATTAATAGGGAAGGCCTGCGTGAAAAATTCTTTTCCCTAAGTTATTCCTTAAATTATTTTTTAACTTTCCCTCCTCCCTCTATCTTTTTAGTAGGCTTTCTCCTGATAATTACCTCCCTTGCAGCTTTGATCAGAAAAACGTTGGGGGGCGAGGTTTTCGTTTTGCATGAGAAGCCGCTGAAAGGGCGGCGTTACAAGGGGAAGCTTTCAGGAAAAACTTACCGTGTCAAGTTTTGCGGAGACCTTGTGATAGTTGAAAGTCTCCTTAAAAGAAGGATCTTTTGCTTTTTCAGGGTTAAAGGAATTCACGAGAAAGCTTTTTCATTCTCTTTAACGGACTTAACGTCTTCGCTTCATCATTTCAGTATCAGTGGTTCGATGGAATTTATTCTTTACCCTTCTAAGGGGGTTGACGTGGTTTATTCTGTGAAGTTATGTCAGTTTAGGCTTGGTAAGGAAGAAAAACTTGTTGAAAAGGCAAAGGAAGTCTCTAGAGTGTTTGAATCCATGTTAATTGCTTCATATTCTGGCTTAATTAATTTAGAGAGGATTAAGGGAAAGGAGCTTAAAAGAGTCATTTTCCCCTTCCTCCAAGGTGACTTGGGAAAGGTTGTTGTTGAGTCAAATCATGACCAAGCGACCGTTTCTAACTTCAGGAAAACCTTCTCTCTCGATGTTTACGTTGTTAAACAGTCTGGTTTAGGCTTTGATTTTTCACCCATGTTTGAAAAACTTTTTGAAAGTTGCAGAGAGAATATTTGGCTATCAATTATCTTCGAACCAATTAAAAGAAGGTTTTCCTTACACAGGCTAAGCCTTTACAACTTGAAGAGAAGCGTTGAGGGGCAAGAAAAAGAGGCGTTATCCAGTAAATCCATGAACAAATACATGAGCCTTAGAGAACTATATAAGGAACATGAAAGGAGGCAGGTTTATGACAGGCTTGTTTCAGGTGAAAGAATTGGTTTTTGGAGAGTTAAAATTATTTTGACTTCAGGAGTAGGTGAAAGGAATAATTTGTTAGCTGGTAAAGAGGAGTTAGGTGGGGTAATTCAGGTTTCCCTGCTTTCTGGCAGTAGAGGCAAATGGGCGAGGCTTCATTTATCTTTAAAAGCAAAGAAAAGCGAGAAACCGGTAAGAGAGGTTGAAAGCCAGGTTTTAAGGGACTTGAAACATGAAACAATCATCTTAACAAGCGACGAACTCAGTTCTTTCATTAAAATGAATCTTTTAAAAAGAAGCCAAATGAAGCTTTACCTTTCTCCTCAGACACCTATTCCCAACCAAGCTAAGCTTGAGAATGGCGAATTTATCAGGCTCGGCAAGGTCTTGAATTCTTCTGAGAAGGAGGCCGGTTGCTTTTCACTTTCACTGAACGCTTTAAACAGGCATGTCATCATTTTGGGCTCAACAGGTTCAGGTAAGTCAACGACGGCTAAAATAATGGTTTACGAATTGTCTAGGAAGAGGATTCCAACATTAGTGTTGGATTGGACGGGGGAATACGTGGATTCTCTCCTCGCGAGACTGGATAACGTGGAAGTCCTAAGGCCTGGATCTAATTTTTCCATTGACTTCTTTACAAGAAAATCAGAGGATAAAGAGGAAATCGTTTCTGAGTGGCTTTCAACCCTAAACTATTACGTTTACACTGTCTGGGGTGAACAACTAACCGCCTTGCAGAGAAGAGTTCTGCTTGAAGGACTTAATCAACTTATCGACGTATCCAGTCCAAGTTTCAAGGTTCTCCAGCAAAAGCTTTTTGAGTTAGAGGAAAGCGAAAGCCAGTTTAGGGTTGCAGGTTGGATTCAAAGCATAGAAGCTGTTGTCAGCAGGATACAGCCCCTTACTTACGGCAAATCAGCTGAAATATTCGATAACGAAACATTGAAGCTTGACTTCTGGTGCTTTTTCCATGAAAGAACAAATATCATCGACCTCTCGCATTTGAACGAGGAAACCAAGGTTTTATTCTGCCACGTTTTCAGCAAGAAACTTTTCGACTTCGTAAAGAAATGGTTTAGGGATAGTAGACAGTTAAACCTCGTCTATATAATCGATGAAGCACAGAACATTGTTCCGCAACTGGTTCGACAAGAAACTTTGTCGGTTTTAGGCATCCTTGAAAAATATGCCCTTGAACTTAGGAAGTATGGTGTGGGGCTCGTAACCATTACTTCACGTCCTTCATTAATAAGCAAGAATGTTATGGCGAGTGGGAACACGATAATAACCCATAAACTTGTTTGGAAAGAAGATGTGGATAGGATGAGTGAGACGCTTGGCTTAATAGACCCTGAGAACTGGAGGCCCAGCGACAAATTTAAACAGTTGCTTAAAACCTTGCCCATAGGGCAAGCGCTGGTTAAAATAGATAACCCTGAAATAGGGTTCCCTTTTATGGTTAAGATGGGACTAGAAGAACATAGGGCGCTTGTAATGGAACAATACCTTTAATCAAAGAAAGGCTGGTGACTGTGACTAAACAACACTCTTTCCTGTTCTGAAAACTGTTCCTTGACAAGAAGCGACAAGTTTTCCATCCTCAGTAATCACTTTTATCCTGTAAAGCCCAGTGCTCTTACCAACACTCTCCTCTTCGCATTCAGCGATCAAAATTGTTCCAGCTTTTACAGGTCTCCTATAATTTATGCACATGGTTAATGCAAAGGATGCATTATTGTGAGAATTACTTCCAGCCGCAAAAGCAGCGTCTGCAAGGGCGAAAATCGCCCCGCCATGGGGCACGTTATGGAAATTCAACATTTCCTCCGTAACCTTCATGGAAAGTTTACTGTAGCCTTCACCTAGCTCTAAAAGCTTTATACCCATATAATTAGCAAATGGATCCTTAGAAATCTTCTCAAACAACTTTTTCCTGCTTTCTTCATCCAAAACAAACACCATAACTTTCTTTTAACTACTTCCTTTAAATTTTGCCCCTCAATTTCTTCTCCAAACTAACCATTTCACCGCTTTTCTGAATTAAAATCTTTGTTTTAAGTTTTACATCTATTCCAAGACTCCTGAACAACCAAAGCAGGTTTTCTCCACTGATTTTACCTGTTATCTCTCCGTTCAAGGCAAGTCTCGCGAGGACGGCGACAATTTGCCGGGTTGCCTGAGGATATTGCTGTTCAGCAGCGTTTAAAACCTCCACAGCCCTACCGACAAGATACTGCTCCAGAATCTTCTTGTTTTCAAGGTATTTCTTCATTTTCTCCTGCAGTTTCTCCTTAACCAACATCCTTCTACGTAGTTCAAGAAGTTTGCGGCGTTTTATTAAGCTAAGGTCAGTGTCTTCCTCCATAACGTATCCTCTCGTTAAGTCGAACCCATGACTTACTTCTTTCTTTTTAAATGTTAAAGCTTATTCAAAAACTTAAAAGCAAAGTTGCAAGTGAATAAACTAGGAAAGATTTAAAGGAAAAACTATTTAAAACATTTAAACCACTAACTTGTGGCGGTGTTAGGTGATGAAAAGCCAATTTTAAGGTTTCTTCCCCAATGGGCTGAAGAAACAACTGTAAAAGTAATTTTTAAAACAATTCTTAAGATAAAGACGGTTTCTACGCGTCACCTCCACTTCTTGAAAAAGCAAAACTCGTCAAAAAGGAGGGAGTTGTACTTCCTTGACAGGTAACTCCATAAGCGATTTATCCCTTCCCGAAAAGAAGATCCTTGAAGCACTTAAGGAAAGGGAGACAGCGACTGTAGAAGACCTCTTGGCTGAGACAAAGCTCAGTCACTCGACAATTGCGAGGTCTTTCCTAAAACTAGACAAACTAGGCCTTATACGCCTAAAGAAAAGCCAATTGTTAAAGGTTAAACTTACCAAGGAAGCTGAAAAGTACGTGGAGGAGGGCTTGCCTGAGAAAAAGGTGGCAGGGGCCCTGTTAAACCTAGGTGAGGTTGAAATCAATGAACTTGTCAGCAGGACGGGCTTACCCGAAAAAATTGTAACGATAGGGCTAGGCCTCCTGAGAAAAAAGAGCGCCGTTGAAATAAGGAAGGTGAAAGGAAAGACATTGTTTTCCCCTTCAGCGAAGTGCAGGGAATTCGTTGAAAAGGAATCAAGAGAAGAAAAGGTCTTAAAAGAAATTAGACATGGAAAGGAACCATGTTCATTAGATAAGGAAGTTATTGAGGATTTGAAAAGAAGAGGGCTCGTCAGCATTTCAAGAAAAAAGGTTTTAACTGCTAGAATAACTTCAGAGGGAGTTAAAGTAGCAGGTAAAATAAGTGTGAAGCCATCCATAACGCTCCTCTCACCATCCCTGATAACGAGCGGTAAATGGAGAGAATGTGAGTTTAAGAAATACGACGTCATTTCACCTGTAAAGCCTAGGGCTATAGGCAGAAGACATCCGTTAACATGGCTTCTAAACGAGATAAGAAGAATATGGCTTGAAATGGGCTTTAAAGAAGTTGAAGGACCGCTGGTGGAGCTGTCATTCTGGTGCTTCGACGCCCTCTATCAACCACAGGATCACCCTGCAAGGGAGCTGGCGGACACCCTGTACTTGGCTAACCCTGACAAGGGGGAGCTACCATCCCCTGAAATCGTCAAGAGGGTTAAGGAAACCCATGAAAACGGTTGGAAAACAGGTTCCAAAGGCTGGAGGTACAAGTGGGATCACGAAGAAGCGAGATCACTGGTTTTAAGGACGCACACAACAAGTGTTTCAGCAAGGATGCTTGCAGAAATAAAGCCTCCTGCAAGGATATTTTCCATTGGAAAGGTTTACAGGAGAGAGAACCTTGACCCAGTTAGGTTACATGAATTTTACCAGGTTGAGGGCATCGTCGTCAGCGAGGAAGTAACGTTCAGGGACTTACTTGGCTACTTAAAGATCTTCTTTTCAAAGTTAGGGTTTAGGAAAGTTAGGTTTAGACCTGGATATTTCCCTTATACTGAGATGTCTGTTGAACCTGAAGTTTACGATGGAAAGAGAGGGAAATGGATTGAATTAGGTGGTGCAGGTATCTTTAGACCTGAAGTTGTCATGCCTCTTCTTAACAAAGACGTACCTGTACTGGCATGGGGGCTTGGCCCAGAGAGACTTCTCATGAATTTGCTTGAAACAGGTGACATAAGGTTTCCTTACAAAAACAATTTAAAATGGCTCAGGGAAACTCCTCAAAAACCCATGACGTGATTTAAATGCCTGTAATCTCCATAAATATAGATGACTTAATCAAGCTACTCGGCAGAAAATTGTCAATGCAGGACTTAACAAATACCCTGGCCATGATAGGGACTCCTCCTGAAAGAACGCATGAAAACGAGGTTGACATAGAGGTTTTCCCAAATAGACCAGACATGTTAAGTGTCGAAGGAGTTGCTAGAAGCTTAAAAACGTTCTTGGGAATAAGTAAAGGAATAACGAGGTACAGCGTAGGGAAAAGTAGGGTGAAAGTCATAGTTTATGAAGGCATTTCCAGAGTTAGACCCTACATAGTTTGCGGCATAATAAGGAATATAAGGTTCACAGATGAATTCATCAGGCAAGTGATGCAGTTACAGGAGAAACTCCATGAAACCCATGGAAGGAAAAGGAGAAAGGTTTCCATTGGACTGCATGACTTGGACAAGGTGCATCCTCCCTTCAAATACCTAGCTGTTGAGCCTTCAACAGTTGAGTTTGTTCCTTTGGGCTCAACAGAGAAAATGAATTTGAAAGAAATCATTGAAAAACATCCCAAAGGGATCCTGTATGGACACATACTGGAAAAACATAGGGAATACCCGATATTAATGGATTCAAGGTCCAATGTCCTCTCTTTTCCGCCCATAATAAATAGTACGCTGACGGAGGTTACTGAAAACACAAGGAACTTGTTTGTGGATGTAACAGGGCTGGATCTTGAAGCATGCCATAAGGCCTTAGTGATCCTCGCTACAGCCTTCGCCGAAAGGAAATGTGAACTGGAAACAGTGGCAATTAATTACCCGGACAAGACAATTATCACTCCAGACCTCTCATCAACGCTTATGGAGCTGAAAACAAGCTATGTTAACACGCTCTTAGGCCTTAATCTAGATCCTGAAAGGGTTAAGGACTTACTTGAAAAAATGGGCTTTGGAGCTAGCGTAGAGGGCGAAAAACTCATCGTTGAAGTTCCCGCTTACAGGACAGACATAATGCACCCCATCGACCTAGTTGAAGACGTGGCCATAGCATACGGATACGACAGATTCCTTCCAACCCTGCCAAACTTTAACACCATCGGAGAAAGAAATAGCGCTGTGGAGAAGGTAAATGTGGTAAGGGTAGTGATGGTTGGAATGGGTTTCATCGAAGTAGTTAACTTCACCCAAACAAGCCTCCAAGACCTAACCGAAAACTTCCGTCAAAAGGAAGTCAACGGAATAGTGCACATAAAAAATCCTGTGTCAGAGGAATACCGCTACCTAAGGAATACTTTGCAGCCAGGAATACTCAGGACACTTGAAAGAAACAAGAAACAGGAGATGCCGCAACTCATTTTCGAGATTGGGAAGGTTTTTAGGAAAAACGAGGCAATAGATACGCGTGTCCAAGAAAACACTTACTTATGCGCGGCGATAACCCACAGTAAAGCGAACTTCACAGACATAAAGTCAGCCCTCACAACCCTCATGAACAACTTTGTTAAGGAGTGGA
>JAOZGF010000292.1 GCA_027491845.1 Thermoproteota archaeon
AATGTTACGTGTTAAGTACGGTAGCAAGGAGATGGAATTCACTGTTCCAGAAGAAGTAAAAGGTTCCCTTCACGTGTTCAGAATAAGGGAGGACTGGAAAGAAAAAAACATAGAGGCAGCTGTAAAAAGAATAGTGTCGCAACCTGTCTTTTCAGGTAGGAAAAGGAAAATTGCTGTACTGGTGGAGGACAAAACGAGGCCGACTCCACTGAAAATGATTCTACCACCCTTACTTAACGGGATAATTGAAAAAGGTCAAAGAAAGGAAGACGTAAGTGTAATGGTTGCACTAGGCCAACACGATGAAAGCCTGGCAGGGATTGAAAGGTTAAGAAGTGAAATACCTGACGACGTCGAAATACTCTGCCATAACCCAGACGAGAACCTTACCTACTTAGGCAAAACAGGCAACGGAACCCCTATTTACCTTAACAAACACGTTTGCTCTTCAGATTTAAGGATAGGGGTAGGATGCATATCTCCTCATCCATTGGCGGGTTTTACGGGCGGCGGGAAAATAATTCTGCCGGGAGTAGCTGGCAGAGAAACCATTTACAAAAACCATTTGTTAACGGTAAATGAAAAATCTTGCATTGCATCAACAACAGGCAATCCTGTATATGAAGAAATCGTTCAGGTTGCAGGGAAACTGAACACGTTAGTTCTAAATGTCATTCTTGATTCTTCCGGGGACATCCTTAAAACCTGTGCAGGCCACTTTCTGAAGGCGCAAGAGGAAGGCATCAAAGACATCAAAAAAATTTATGGGGTGAAAATAAAGGAAAGATTCGATGTCGCCATAACCTCAAGTTTCCCTATGGACATAGATTTTTACCAGGCATGGAAATGCTTATTCTCAGCTTCCCGGGCGGTGAAAAACGGAGGCTACATAATCATGGTCACACCTTGCTATAATGGAATCTCTAAAGCACACTTCGAACTCATCAAAGAACTTAAAGAATACAAATCTAACCCAAATGAAATAATAGGAATTCTTGAGAAAGGTGAAACAACAGATTTCCTTTTCAGCGTGATTTACTACAAACTACTGAAAACGCTTGGTGAGAGGAAGGTTATTGTGGTTACGGATGGATTACCCGAATCAAGAATCGTTGAGATGGGGTTTGAATACGCTGAGTCAGTGGAAGAAGCTCTTTCAAAGGTTTTAAGGGAAAAAAGTAAACCTAGAACCGCTGTTTTCCCTGCAGGAGGACTTACCTTAACACTTAATCACTAGTTCAAATAACCATCGTAAGTGAAAAACAATAAAACTAAACAACAACTAAACATGAGAAGGTGGCTTAAAGGTGCGGCCAAGAAATCATTATTGAGGCTAAGTTATAAAAGAGGGTATTTCGGCTTGCTGATTTACACAATAGGGCACTCCACCAGAAGCCTAGAGGAACTGGTGGAATTATTGAAGAAATACGGGGTCGAAACAGTTGTAGATATACGTAGGTTTCCTGTATCAAGGAAGTTTCCTAGGTTTAATCGGGAGAACATGGAAAAGCATTTCCTGGCAAAAGGGATAAGATACATTTGGATGGGTGACTCACTGGGAGGATACAGGTCAGGCGGCTACAGGAAATACATGGAAACAAAAGAATTCAAGAACGGAATAGACAAACTGCTTGAGATAGCATCTGAAAGCGTAACTTCAATAATGTGTGCCGAAATAGTTTGGTTTAGATGCCATAGAAAATTTGTCTCTGATGAATTGACGAGAAGAAATGTTAAGGTTATCCACATTGTCGATGGAAAAAAGAGCTACGTGCATGTCACGAGGGAAAAAGGGGAGAAATAAAGAGTGAAAGTTAAAAGGTCTTAAAAAAGGTTACTTTTTCTCTCTGAAAAAGTAAAGCATTAATTGGCTTAACCACAGATTAACGAGATTAACAATGCTTTTCCATTAATTGGTTAATGTGTACACAATTTTACAAGGTAATTTTCAAGACAAGAAAAACTTTCCAAACTTGCTATTTAAAGAATAATGTTCTTGGAAAGGCACGGGAAGCTTCTCAACGGCTCAGGCTCTTTCCCTTCCATTAAGGAACCGTTAAAATTTGATTAAAAAACTTAGAAGCGGCGTCCCTATTTTTAACTTCACAAAGAAAACTTTGGAGGGAACACAAGGAAGACCTGCCAATGTAGGCGGGTAGGGGCTATTTAACTTAAAGGCAAACGTTAAATATTAAAGATTCAATCCAATTAATAGGGAAACCTTGCTGAAATGAAAAGTGGTTTCTGAAAATGATTTTCAGTTTTTTATCCAGGCCTAAAGAAGCTGAGTGCACTATATGCGGAGTTAAAAGCGTTCTGGTATCGGAAACATTGGAATTATGTGTGGATTGCATAAGAAACAAGTTTGATGAGGCTCACAAACACATAATGAAGGCCCATGAAAAAATAAGGTTGGAAAGCGGTTTACCTCCTTTTCCGCCTAAAAGTAGGGGAGGAATAAAATGCACCTATTGTTCCAATAAATGTGTACTGGGCCCAGGAGAAATAAGTTACTGCGGGCTAAGGGTCAACGTCAACGGAAAATTAAAGGAGAACTCCTCGAAAGATGAAGCGCTCTTATACGCTTACAAGGACCCTCTCCCTACAAATTGTTGTTCAACCTATTTCTGCCCTGGAGGAACAGGCGCCGGTTACCCCATTTACTCTGTTAAAAAAGGGCCTGAATACGGAAGTTACAATCTGGCCATCTTTTTTTACGGCTGCAATTTTAACTGCATCTTTTGTCAGAATTCATCTCATAAGGAAGTAGGCATTGCCCCGAAAATGAGTAAAAACCAGTTAGTTGAAACTATTGTGAAAGATGAAAGAATAACCTGTATCTGTTTCTTCGGAGGAAGCCCTGAGCCACAGCTCCCTTTCGCGCTGAATTTCTCTCAGGAAGTTCTTGAGGAATGTAGAAGCCGGGTTCTAAGGGTTTGCTGGGAATGGAATGGATGTGGAAACCCTAAATTGGTGAGGAAGGCTGCTGAACTCTCCCTTATTTCAGGTGGAAACGTGAAGTTCGACCTAAAAACATATAGTAAGGAGTTAAGCTATGGATTAAGCGGAGTGTCAAATGAGCAAGCCTACAAAAACTTTCAAATGATATTTGACGAGTTTTACGAGAAAAGAAGGGATTTACCTGTCTTAACAGCAACCACATTGCTTGTCCCGGGATATGTTGATGAAAGGGAGGTGGAAGGCATTGCAAGATTCATTTCTGAACTAGATGAAGAAATACCCTACAGCCTCCTGGTCTTCCATCCCGATTACAAAATGAGGGACATGCCAATAACGCCGAAGAAACAGGTGGTGAAGTGTTACGAGGAAGCAAAGAAACACTTGAAAAACGTGAACATAGGAAATAAACACCTGCTTTCACTTGTATAATATCCTTGAAGCATCACTAGACGGCTAAAAGAATCCTTAAAGCATCTCTCAAAGCTGGAGCCAAACCCAAGACATAAATGGCAGGCACCCATATTCCTCCACCTTCTTCAAAACGCATTAAAACCAAGACAACCATGATGGCTAGGATTAATTTAGAGGCGAAAAAGAGCCAGGGTGGAGCGACTCCGAAAAAAAACCTTGGAAACACGTGTTCTTCAGCGTAGCCGAAGGATGAAACACCTAAAAAAGTTATTAATCCATCTAATCCTTGGGACGCCACTGCAGCCCAGCCTGTTTCACTTAGAAAATTCGACCTCCACGTTTTCTTCACTAGAAAAACGGACAAAACAAAAAAACAAAGGTAAAGGAAGGCATAAATTATTACAGATAAATTGACGGCTGGCCTAAGAAACAAGCAGGTCAGGGCTGATAAGGCCAAAACCCATCCAAGCAGCATGTGAAAAAAATAATTGTGGTGCACGGCAACAAAATAGTGAAAGGAAAGAATCCAGACAGCGTAAACCAGGAAATATATTAATGGTGTTACGAACAATACTGTTCTTAGGATTTCAGCATCATCTATAACGCGCAAAGAACTCCCTAGCAAGATAAATGGCAAGAGATCCATTGTAAAAGTTAAATCATATGTTACCTTTTTTTTAAGGTATTTGTCAGTTTTTAAGAGGGCAAAAAAAGCGATCAAAGCATAAACAGTGGTGTTCACAGGGTTATAAGCTCCTTCCCTATAAACAATTGGATCTATGAAATACTTCCTCAAAAAATCGGAAAGAAAAAATATTAACCCTTCCATTTAACCAGCCATCAGCATGCTCAAAATTATTTTACAATTTTTGCGGTTTCTTCCCCCTTTTTACCTTATCGCTCTAACCAAGCCTGCATAAATTCGCTGAGGAAACTGTAATCATCCAGTTTAAATAGGTGGCTAATGCACCTGCAATCTGAACAGCCGAAACCGGCAACAGGTAAGCCTTTCTCAC
>JAOZGF010000293.1 GCA_027491845.1 Thermoproteota archaeon
TTAGGGTTAGAGGTAAGGTTAATCCGAAGGAGGAAAGCACCCTTGAATATCTAAACCTAAAGAAAAAGTTTCATGCAACCATAATAGATGATAGGCCAAGCTATATGGGGATGGTTAAAAAAGTCAATAACTACATTGCTTGGGGAGAAATAGATAAGGAAACCATGCTGGAATTATTTAGAAAGAGAGGAAGGTTAATCGGTGACAAAAAAATAGATGAAAACAAGCTCAAAGAAGAAATGAAGGTAAACGGGTTAGAGGAGCTTGTGGAGAAAATTTTTAATGGCGAAATAACCCTAAACAAACTACCGCTTATTAAGCCCTACTTCAGGCTTCACCCCCCTAGGGGAGGATTCAAGGGCTCCATTAAAAAAGGCGTCAAAGAGGGAGGCGTCCTAGGGTATCACGGGAAAAACATTAACAAATTACTTAGGAAAATGATGTGATGTCAATGTACAGGAAAAAAAAGAGGTCAAGGAAGTATAGGGGGACGAAAACACAGGGATACGGAACAAGGGGACACAGAAAGTCTGGCTACAGGGGAGGAAGGGGGAAAGCAGGTGGACATAAACATCATTGGACATACATCGTTAAATATGACCCGGATTATTTTGGAAAAGGGAGGAGAGGCATTAAAAGACCTGTTGAAGTAACAAGGAAAATTAAAACCATAAACATAGATGAACTGGAGGAAAAAATCGATGAATTCTTGGAGCAAAAGAAGGCTAAACTCGTGGGTGACACTATAGAATTAAACTTAAAAGAAATAGGTTACGATAAAATCTTGGGGAGAGGAAAACTTACACGAAAACTTGTTGTGAAGGCACCTATGTTCAGCAGAATCGCGGCTGAAAAAATTGAAAAAGCAGGAGGACGAATTGTTAAGCTTGAATAGGTGCATGTAATAATGGGAGCCATGGATATACTTGCAGATGCCTCAAGGTTCATACCTTCAGTAGAAGCACCGAAGAGATACGTTAGCCTAAACGAAAAGTTAATGTGGACAGGTTTAGTTTTGGTTTTATACTTCGTCTTAACGGAAATACCCCTCTACGGAGTGCCGAAGCAAACATATGACTGGCTTGCTCCACTTAGGTTCATTTTTGCAGGGTCGGCTGGAACACTAATGGAGTTAGGTATAGGGCCAATAGTTACAGCTGGAATCATCCTAGAACTGTTTGTGGGATCAGGAATAGTTACACTGGACCTATCTAAACCAGAAGATAGGGAGAAATTTACCGCGGCACAGAAGACCTTTGCCATAATAATGATAATCTTTGAATCAGCAGTTTACGTTTTGGGCGGAAGATATGGAAGAATTGGTGTGGATTTATCCTACCTTATTTGCGGGATAATTCTCCTCCAGTTATTTGTAGGGAGTTTCATAACGCTTCTCATGGATGAACTCGTATCAACGTGGGGTATAGGAAGCGGAATATCACTTATAATAGCTGCAGGGGTGGCTCAAACAATTTTCTGGGAGGGATTCAGCCCTCTAAAGGATAGTTACGGAAACATAATAGGAGCGGTTCCTGCATTGGTTGCCTCAGGAGGAAGAAACTGGTTTAGGGGGAATTACCCGGACATGGTGGGTTTAATTGCAACCTTAATAGTATTCATAGTAGTGATAATACTCCAAACGGTTAGGATTGAAATACCGGTCTCCTACGGCGGGGTTAAGGGTGTCAGGGGAAAATACCCGATCAGTTTACTTTACATATCCAACGTACCTGTAATCTTTGCAGCCGCCCTGTTTGCAGACATATACCTTGTCGCCCAAATGGCATGGACGAGGTTCGGAGCAAGTGAAAACTGGCTCGTGAGGTCGCTTGTAAGCTTGCTTGGAACCTTTGAGCCTTCTCCGCAGGGAGGCCTTGTCCCAAAAGGGGGGCTAGCTTACTACATGAATTCGCCCACTAACCCAAGCGCCCTTGCAGCCGATCCATTGAGGGGCCTGACATATTTCTTGGCATTGCTTGTCGCCTGCATAGTTTTTGCAATAATTTGGGTTGAACTAGCAGGAATGGATCCTAAATCCATTGCGAAACAGTTCGTTTCAGGTAAAATGGGGATAACAGGCTTCCGTTCAAGTCCAAGAGTCATAGAGTCACTTCTAAGGAGATACATATATCCTGTAACCGTGGTTGGCGCCGTTGGAGTCGCAGCCATAGCTGCATTCGGAAACTTCGCAGGCTCCCTAGGGTCAGGAATGGGCGTGCTCCTTGCAACAATGATAATCTGGCAATACTATCAAAACATTGCTAGGGAAAGGGTGGAGGAGACTCATCCAATCCTCAGGAAAATATTAAGAATGAGGTAAGAAAATGTTTTTCACAGGATTTCTTGAGAAATTGGCCATGCAGGTTTACTCATCCCTTAAAGGACTTACTTTGCCCCCTCTCTCCATATTGTTCATAGTCGCTGTTTCACTGGGTGTGAGCGCCGTAACCACGACGACGACAAGAAGGATGATTAACATAGAAGAAATGAGGGACGCCATGAAAAAAGTCAAAGAATTCAACGAACTAAGAAAGAAAGCCA
>JAOZGF010000004.1 GCA_027491845.1 Thermoproteota archaeon
TAAGGTTGACTTTAATGAATTCAATGACTTGTGAAATTATTCCTCCGATTCCCTGCATCAAAAGCAAGGTGCAACACCAATACAACTGTTGAAATACAGAAGGAAAGCTGTTGAAAGCTGAAGGCAAAAAATATATACAATGTTTAGCTCATGGGTATAAGTTACTTTTAAACTTTATTATTTCAAATAAGTATTTTCTAACTTAAAATACCATGATCAGGTCTAGAGAAACCGAAAAACAAGTAAAATTAGAATTCTAAACTTATATATAACTAGTTGGAATATACTTCTACCGAGTAATTTATAGAGGAAACAAAAAAACAGTGTCGTGTCGTTGCTTTGTTATTGAAACAACTAATTCTATACTCGAAAAAAGCACGTCGTCCTAAGTCTATTTTTTATTAAGGCCTAATCCTCTGTCTAAGAAATTCCTTAATTTCTAGCGATCAATTAATTTAATGTTTCCTAGCTAAGTTTTTCTTCAAGCTTAACACCTAAGATTCCTGAAGGAACCTAAAAAAGCCATCGCTATTCTCATTTCAACTCTTGTTGATGGCTAGATAGTAATGCTCTTTCCCTCAAAATAATTGTTCTCTTCAGTGATCTTTGAAGTTGGAAGCTGCACAATAGCGTTAACAAGCTTGTTTTTCCACAGCTATTTGGGCCGAAGAAATGGAAAATTTTGTCTTCATCTGACAGAAGGGTTAAGGTTTTTTATGATTGTTCTCTGGTTCATTTCAAACCTTAAGTTGCTTATCCTGAGCAAACTTATTTTGAAGCCTTAAAAAGAACTTTTTGCTGTTTTCACAAAAAAAAGTTTTGCCTCAAACAATAAAATACAGCCGTCTATACTTCTTCTTGTCTTGCAGAAAAGTAAATCATTTTTTCCTTTAATTTAACGACAAATATATCAATAAATTGATTATTTTAAGTACATTGTACTAAGGAAATCTTTAGGTGTAAAAACGCATGCTAGTTGATGAGGCGGATAGAGCAATCCTTAGACTCCTTAAAGAAAACGCAAGACTCTCATTTAGGGAGCTTGCAAGAAAAACAGGTTTATCTGTGGGGACAGTGATCTCAAGAATAAAAAGAATGGAGAAACTGGGGATAATAAAGGGATACAGCGTACTTGTAGATCCAGAAAAACTTGGATATGACATAACAGCTATAATTGAACTAACAATATCTCAAGGGGAGCTCATACAAGTGGAAGAAATGATTGCGGAAAAGGAAAACGTTTGCGGAGTATATGACGTGACAGGTGAGTCAGATGCCATAATCATAGCCAGATTTAGAAACAGAATGGAGCTCAGTAACTTTGTCAAAGACTTATTGAAATCAAAATACATTGACAGAACAGTAACCCACGTTGTCTTATCCACGGCAAAAGAGGACTTTAGAGTACACCTTTAAAGAAAAAAAGTTTAACTGTTTAAGACCGTTAAAATTATAACAACTGCTTTGTCAACGTTTAACAAGGAAACACGTGTTAAGCACCGTTAAACTTGTACTAGAATGCATTTCTCGAGTCTCCAAAAGTTTTTCTAACAACCTCCTCAGAACTAAACCTATTTTTTCCTCCAACTTTTCAAAATAAAATTCAAACGTTCTTTTTCAGCTTCCTCTTCTCTTCTAAGCCTTAAGTTAACTAATTTTGTAAGACTCATCATTTGCTTCCTACCTGCCTCAGCTTGACTTATCCATAGTTTTGTTCCTCCCATAGCTACATCACTGAAATCAATCCATGCAGGATACGAAGACTTCAATACCAAACTCATGGTCAATGATAACTTCAATGCCGAAAAACATAACAATCAAAAACTTTATTCCCTGAAGCTTCGCTAAATCCACATTCAACCATGCTTAGGTTAAAAAATACACCTTACGTTTTATTTCAAAAAGAGAAGACTGACGCAACTATAATGACTTTATTATGTGTTCTCTTGACAGTAATAGGTCTTAGTTTAGCTATTTATTGGTTCTTAAACTAGAAAAAAGCCTACCAATAGAAAAGAAAAAAATGAGGGTAAAACCAAACAAATATACAGTGTTTCTAAAAAGCTTCACAGTTAAAGAGCGCGAATACTAACCACAAGCAAAATCAACATTGCTATCATAAGGCTGAACTTAAGAAGCATTATAACATTACAATTCAAATATATAATTCCTTTATAGTCCTTTATATTCTTGTACTTTTATCGTACTTTTTTATCTCTTTCTCTAATCTTTTAAGCTCAGAAATCAATTAACAATTAAAAATTAACAAATTAACAATAGGGGAATGAAAGGAATAGGAAAGAGGTTAAAGAATGGGAAAAAACAAGGTTTTCACTCTTTTTTTAGTTGTTTTAACAATCATTAGCCTAGGTTGCCTAGGTCAAACACTTCCCCTTCCCACACCTACACCCATTAGCCCCACAAAAACTACAACATTGCCTACAGTGCCAACAATACAGCGTCCAACTTCAACTTCCTTGGCACCGAGCCCGAAATCTAGGATTTCCATGTCAATTCCACCGAAAACACCTGCATTAAAAAAAGGAATAATTGAGTTAATTCCCCATATTCTACTCATGCCTGATAAGTGGAATAATAAATGCATAATTTTCGTGCATGGTTTAGGGGCAAGCAAAGAAAAATGGCTTGAAGATATGGAGTTCTTCAAATCTTACGGATACTGTTGCTTCTCTTTCGATCTACCGCTACATGGAGAAAGAGGGAAAATGAAGTCTTTTAAACAATTTCCAAATATAATAAAAACCGCATCAAACGAAGTGGTGGCAATTGCACACTACTTAAAACACGAAATAGGGGCGTCTCAAGTGTATTTAATCGGCAGAAGCCTTGGAAGCCAGGTAGCTGGAGTAGCACTAGGTAAAGGGGCTGAAATAGATAAAGCAGTTCTTCTCCTAGCATCTGCGAACCTCACATACACCTTTGAAAACAGCATAATAATCAAAGACAAAAGAGTTAGAGAAGAAATATATTCATGGCTCTACACAGATGTTGTTAAAGAAATAGATCCGATTTATTTCCTTCCAAACTATAAAGGAAAAATCCAGTTTCACTGCGGAGAAAGAGATCAAGTCTTGCCTCCTCAAAGCTGCATATGTGCACATGATGTAGCTCCAAACAGCCAAATAATATGGCATCCCGTAGGCCACACCATGCCCCTAACCGAATATGGGCAATACGCGCTAAGGTTTTT
>JAOZGF010000007.1 GCA_027491845.1 Thermoproteota archaeon
TAAGGTTCATAAAAAGAGAAATGATCTTGAAATTCTTTGTCCAAAGGATTTAGGTGTTCACGTTTGTGCTAGCTTGACGTTAATAAGATTTTAAGAGCGTAAGGTGGCAGGGCTTAAACTTCTATGACAATCAACGACTCATTTTTAGTTAGAGAACAACTCTTTAAACAAATTAATAGAGTTAGAAAGAATTGGAGTTCCTTCAACGTGTTTTATGGCGTTCTTCTTAGTTTTTCAGTGGCTTTATAATCTATCTTCATTGTTTTTGGATCTATGACGACTTTATATATTTCTCTCGCTGCTTTGAGCGAGACAATTCCATTTACGACGTCTTCAAGAACCTTTTCAGGGTCTCTTTCACTTGGTTTCCCGTATCCTCCTCCGCCAGGCAACATAAACCTTATAATGTTTCCGTTTTCAACGGTCACTATCCGCTTCGGATGAAGTTTTTTCTCTTCCTTCCCTGGATTGAGGATTATTGCACTTTTCGAGCCAGCTAATCCGCCGAATAAACCCTGAGCAGGATACTCCATTCTATCACATATATTCACCACAGTTACAGGTTTCTCTGAAATTATTTTCACGTCCATTTTTATCCCGCACCCTCCCCTGTACTTTCCTGGGCCGCATGAGTCTTGAATTAATGAGAGATCCTCTATTAGTAAGGGGGTCACTGTTTCTACGACTTCCACAGGCGTGTTCTCGGCTCTTGGAGGGAAAGTAAAAGCATGGATTCCATCTCTATCGGCCCTGGCACCTAGACCTCCAGCATGTATGGAAACGTGTATGAAGGGTTTATTTGTACGGGGGTTTATTCCTGCAAACTGGGGCATGTTTACTCCTACTCCACCGCTCGCAGCCAAAACTCTTTCTGGTATTGCTTGAGCTAGTGCACCGAAGACAGCTGCATTTATGTGCCAAGATAACAAGTGTCTCCCAGCTACGGCTGCTGGAACCCTTGGATTCACAATTGTTCCTTCAGGCGCATATACTTCAATGGGTTTCATGCATCCCTCATTGAAAGGTGTTGCTGGGTCTATAGATCCTTTTATAGCGTGTATTGTATATGCGTAGGTGTAGTTGAAAACCGAGTTAAGACCCCACTCTGTCTGGGGAGACGAGCCTGTCCAGTCAACGTGCATATTACTTCCTGATATTTTAATTGTTACCTTAAGCTTAACAGAGGTCCCTGGCTCAGGTCCATCCATTAATTCCTCGTAAGAATATTCTCCGTCAGGTAGTTTTTCAATTTCTTTCCTGATATTTCTCTCTGACACTTCTATTACTGCCTCTGAAAGAGACTTTAGGTCTTTTAAATTGTTTGTTCTCAAGAATTCACTCAATCTCTGTGCTGCAACGTAGTTCGCAGACATCTGGGCTTTTAGATCGCCCATTAATTGGTTTGGGAGCCTGACATTTGCTGTCAATATTTTCAGTATCTCTTTTTTCTCCTTTCCACCGTCATAAAGCTTCATTAACGGGATTCTTATTCCTTCCTCGAATATTTCTCTTGAGTCAGCTACATGTCCTCCTGGAGCCCTTCCACCTATGTCTGAGTGATGGGCTATGTTGACCGCGAAAGCTATTAGTTTTCCTTGGTAAAACAGGGGCGTCATTATAACGATGTCAGGCAGATGGCCTGAGCCGATGAAGGGGTCGTTGGTTATTATCACGTCTCCTTCCCTCATTTTCTCCGGTGGAAATTCATTGTATGTGTTTTTAACTACCTTGGGTATGGAGCCAAGGTGTCCTGGACTTCCTATCCAGTCTGTCTGGGCCAACATGTTTCCTTCAGCATCAAAAAGTGCACATGAAAAATCATTTGCTTCCCTAACAAGTTCAGAGTAAGCTGTTCTCTTGAGCGCTAGAGACATTTCTTCAACTATTGAAAGTAGCCCGCTCCAAAGGATTTCGAGCCTAATTGGGTCAAACTTTTCTGACATCATCTCCACCTAATACTTCAATTTTATTATTAAGTTTGCATATTTGTCAACCTCAACAACTGCATTTGGAACAACTACAGCTGTTGATTCCCTTTCTTCCACTACCGCTGGTCCTTCAAAGCTTGATCCAGGGTAGAGTTTATATCTATCGTATATCTTGCACTCCACATAGTCATTGTACTCTGAAAAGAAAACTTTTCTTGTACCCTTAACAGCCTCCTCTAGCCTGTGTTTCTCCTTTTTTAATTCCTTTAGTTTTATCCTTGGAACTTTGCCGATTGCGAGAAGCCTCCAGTTAACCACTTCAAGGGGGTCTTCTGTAACGAAGCCATATGACTTCTTGTAAAGGTCAAGGAAACTTTCTTTAAGTGTTTCAAGCGTCTTCTCGTCTATTTCCTTTCCATCGAATTCCACGTTTAATTCGTATGCTTGGCCTACGTACCTCATGTCCACGGATTTCACAAACTCCCACTCAGGCACTTCCGCTTCTTCAAGCATTTTCTCTGCTTCACTCTTCATTTCCTCAAACATTTTGTTTACCCTGGACAAGTTAACCGTTTCAAGGGGTGAAACGTATGTTCTCAGGTACTCAAACTTTATGTCGCTTGCAAGCATTCCAACAGCGGTTGTTACACCTGCTGCTAGTGGAATCACAACCTTTTTAATCTTTAATAGTTGGGCAAGCCTGCTTGCATGCACTGGCCCCGCTCCTCCGAAGGCGACAAGTGTTAAAAGGGATGGGTCTCTCCCTCTCTCTATTGAAACAGCCCTCATCGCTCTAGACATGTTCGCATTAACAACGTCGTAGATCCCCCTAGCTGCCTCCATCAGGTTTAGATTCAATTCCTCACAAATGTGTTCCCTTATCGCTTTCTCAGACAGGTCCTTTCTAAGCTTAATCTCTCCGCCTAGGAAGTAGTCAGGGTTCAAGTATCCTAGAACTAGGTCTGCATCTGTAACAGTGGGTTTTTCCCCTCCTATACCATAACAAGCTGGGCCTGGATCTGCCCCGGCGCTTTCAGGCCCTACTTTAAGCAATCCCATTTCGACATGAGCTATGCTCCCTCCACCAGCACCTATCTCTATAAGGTCTATGGTTGGTACTTCCACGGGGTAACCGCTTCCCTTTTTGAACCTATAGCCTCCTACTTCGAAGACTGTTGTTATGGATGGCCTAAGCTTTTCAATCAAGGAGACCTTTGCGGTGGTTCCGCCCATGTCGAAAGAGATAAGGTTTTCCTCCCCACCTTGGCTTCCTAGGAAGATGGCAGCCAATACTCCTGCTGCAGGCCCTGATTCAAGGATTCTTACAGGGAAGCGTGAGGCTGTTTCAACAGGCAACATTCCCCCTGCAGCAGACATTATAAACAGTTTGCCTTGGAAACCTTTC
>JAOZGF010000010.1 GCA_027491845.1 Thermoproteota archaeon
AAGCGACGAAAGTGATATTTTTCGATAACGTAGACATACCCAATGTAAACAAGTTGTCACTTTATGGGGAAAGCCTTGCGAACGCTGGCTTGTACAGTGAATACCTTGACCACGGAAGAATTTGGTACCTAGTCTTTGCGTCAAGGAAATATGGATATGTGGGGGGAGTTACTAGAAACTGCGTTGTCGTTGTCTTCAGCAAAGTAAGTGTTGACAACCTTATTAACTATGTTATCGATGAAATAATTCCGCTAATTTCTCTTTAAAAGAAATTTTACTTTCCCATTAACTCGCTTAGTTCCTCTTTCATCTTTTTAAGGCTGTCCCTGGAAAAAACAACTCCTTCACCCTTTTTAATCTCCACAGTCAACCAGTAGGGTTTATGGCTTACTCCCCCCATCCTTCTAACTCTCACCTGTCTTATCAGTATTCCTAGGTTCATGGCTCCAGGGTCAAATCTTAAGTCAATGATTCCGTCCGATAGGCCTTCCAGTGCATTCCTAAATTCATTGTACATTCCAAGTTCAAGTGTTGAAAAAACTGGAATGCATCTTTCTTTGCATATCCTAGCTCTCAAAAGTTTTAGGTTGTGCATTAATATGTCTTTGTTCAAGTAACTCATTAGCTCTGTTAATGAATCAATTACGACAAGGCCTTTTCCAAGCATTTCCTTCCCTTCACACATCGACTCTATTTCATACAATATTTTTTCAATGTTCCTTGGATCGTCAACCTGAACTATTTTGTTTTTTATTTTTTCACTATAGTTTATTTGACTAATGCATTTGTGGATAACGCTTTTCTCAAACCTCTTTCTAAGCTGAAACGAAAAACAATCTATGAAAACCAAAAGCCCTTTTTCAATGTATGGAAGAACATTCCACATCATGGATGAAAACTTTTGGATATAAGAAACAGGGGTGTCCTCGATGCATACAAATACAACGTTTTCACCCCTTTTAACTGCCTTGTAAGCAATTTCCCTGATAATCAACCCTTTTCCTGTACCTGGTTCGCCTTCAAATGTAACGAAGGCATTTCTTGGGATTCCTTCAGGTAAGAGAATATCTAGGACTTGAACGTTCACCTTAAAATATCCTTCAAAAAAGTTTTGCTTCCTCATTTCTCAAACTCTATGTCTTTTTCCTTAAACACTGGTTCGCTTAACTCAAAAAGTTTTTTCTCAATCTCCTCTTTTTCAGATGTTAGCCTTGCTGAAATTTTTTCTCCAAGTCTAAACGCTGGGTGGACAATTACCAATGCAGCTATAAGTGAAAAGAACCCGCTATATTTCCATATTCCAGGGATTTGGGTAAGCATCCAAACAACCCATGCAACTAAGCCTGTTATCCCTACAGTTACCTGAAGAGTCCTTATGAACCGTTTTGTCTCTAGTTCATTGATCCTTCTTTTTATTGGTTCAAGTTTCTTGTTTATTATTAACTGGGTCCTTAGTATTGCTTTTTCTTGAGGAGACAATTTTTCAATCACTTTATTCACTTCACTTAACATCTCTCACCTACCGAGATAACTTGTTAGCTCTAATAAGTTAAAATAATGAGAGGTAATTTACTTATTTTTTGTGTGTTTAGCTGAATTTTTTGTGAATTGTTAAATGAACCTTTTAACTAAAGACAAAAAGTTTTGAGCGTCTTCTGACATGTATACATTGTTAAACAAGACATAATTTGTCTCGCAACCTATTTCTTTTATTTTCCTGAGTAATTGGTTGAGGTCTTCCTTTTTGTACTTTGTTTTATAGTTATATCTTCGGCCTAGTCCGTGGAGCCTAAAATAACTTATTTCTGTTGTTGTACAGGGGTTATCCCAGAACAGGTCTACAATGTGGATTAGGCTGTTTTCCCTGCAAACCTTAGCTATTTCGTCTTTTCTTTCAAGCCATTCCCCTCTTGCCTCCCATCCCAACAAGAGTTTTCCCCTGTCTATTGATGAAAAGAAAGAATCCATGTTTTCAATGTTTTCTTTTATACATGAGAAGGATGGAGGAGATTGGAAAACCACAATTTTGCTTTTTAACGTCTCAGCGATTTCTTTTGTTTTCACCCATGCTTCAAACACTTCATCTGTGGGTTTAAAGAAACCATATTTTTCTCTCTTTTTTTCAGGTATCTCTTTACCTATCTTCCTCCAAGTTGGGCTTGTGTGGGGATGTGTTATAACCTGCCAGGCTTTAATAGTGAATTCAAACCCTTCAGGTGCCTCGTTAACCCATTTCTTAACTGTTTTAAGTCGAGGAAGCTTGTAAAACGTTTGTTGGACCTCAACCAATCTAAACTGGCTGAAATACTTTTTCTTACCACCAGGAAACCCGCAACACCCTACTTTAATGATCATATAAATACCTAAAGATCCCTTTAGGAATGATAAAAATTTGCCTTACACTTTCTTTCGGCTTTTCCATTCAATGCTTTAAGTTTTTTCTTCCCGTATAAGAATCGCTGGATAACGGTGAAATAGGAGAGCAGGGTTAAAATTATTAGGCCCATTTTTAACATGTTGATTAGAGTAAAAATAAACAGTGTAATTATTCTTTCAGGTCTTTCCATTAATCCAACCTTGAAATCGGCGATTCCTTCCGCCTCGCCTCTAGCCCTAATATAGCTTACCATGAAGGTGGAATGGAGGGCAAATAAGGTAATAATCCATGAGTACATGTCTCCTAGGTAGAGGGCTGGGCCGAGCAACAGAAGGAAATCGGATATTCTGTCGGTTACAGAGTCAAGAAACCCTCCAAACCTAGTCTTTTTCCTAGAATAATCCGCTAACGCACCATCTGCGAAGTCAAAAAAGCCGCATAATAATATTAAAAACGCGGATGCCAATGGCCTTCCAACCAAGAAAGTTATAGGTATTAAGATGGAGGTAATTAGTCCTGCCAAGGTAAGCGTGTTAGGTGAAAACCCTAGACTGCCGAAAAACATCCCTGTTTTAAGGGATAGGAAACGAATCTTGGGTTTAAGCTTTGAAAGCAAAGAATGGCACCGCTAAACAAAGAAGTAAGGTTTTCGCAGTCTTCAAGGTATTCTTCCTCTCAATACACCCAGCGCCCTATCCGTCATGTTAATGCTTTCCTCCTTTGAAGCAGAACCAGTTAACGCTCTAATTACATCTGCTTCTTCAGGTA
>JAOZGF010000020.1 GCA_027491845.1 Thermoproteota archaeon
CTAGGGAATTGTATACGTTTGTTATAGGTAAAGTGTTAACCTGCTCCACTGTCCAAGTTTCAATGTTTCAATTGTAAGATGTATATTTTTAACCACTACGTTATGAGTAACAAACGACGGTTTTAGACCAATTTTTCGACAAAAACACTATGAGCATACACCTCAAGGAGGGATGCGTTCCACTGGCGAAGAAAGGTTCTCCTGGTAAATGGAGGCTTGAGAAAATCTCAGATAAACCGTTGACTCCTCAGGAGATAAAGGAAATAATGCTTGGAATATTTGAGAGGGTTGGCAGGGATCCATTTACATTCATTGAAATGGATGAAGGAGGGGCGACTGTTATACAATTGCACAATTACAGGATAGTTGTAGGCAGGCCGCCCTTCAGTGAAAGGACGGAAATAACGGCTGTCAGACCTATCGCCAAGGTGGACTTAATGAGTTATTCCATGGCGAAGGATCTCTTGAAAAGGTTGGAGGAAAGAGCCGAGGGAGTCCTTGTGTCAGGTCCACCGGGTGCAGGAAAAACAACTTTCGCCCAAGCACTGGCTGAATGGTACATGAAAAAGGGTAAAATAGTTAAGACAATGGAGAGGCCTAGAGACCTAAATGTACCTCCACAGGTCAGTCAATACACGGCCATAAATGGGGACATGTCCAAGACATCCTCTGTACTGCTCTTGGTTAGACCTGACTACACCATCTTCGATGAAATGAAACAAACAAAGGATTTCGACATATACGTTGACATGAGGCTGGCTGGAGTTGGAATGCTGGGAGTAACCCATGCATCTTCACCCATAGACGCAATACAAAGACTTATTGGAAGAGTTGAACTAGGAATGATGCCTCAAGTTGTTGATACGGTTATCTTCATCAAGGACGGGAAAATCGAAAAGGTCTACACGCTCTCCATAAAGGTGAGGGTTCCACACGGATTCACCGACAGAAACCTTGCCAGGCCTGTTGTCGAGGTAATAGACTTCGCCACAAAACAGCCTGAGTACGAGATCTACAGTTTCGGAGAGGAAATAATTGTTGTACCCCTTAAGCCACGTAGGAAGGAAACAGAAATAAGTTGGGAAAAGGGGAAAAGGCTGATTTACATTTATGCAGGAAAAGGAAATGAAAATAGGGAAGTCAGCGTCATTGTGAATGGAAAAACCATTCTAACAACTTACACGGATAAAAAAGGCATGATAACCATAAGTAGGAGGAGTAAGATGGGTAGAATGCTTTCAAGATATCTTTCAAGGGGATCTAACATTGAAATAAGGCCTCTCTAACCACAACATTAAATTTCCATGTCTAACGAAACAAAGTTCATTTGGTGCTTATTTAGCGTTGGAAGAAAAAATAAAAAATTTATATAGGTTCTCAACTTATCCACTACAAGTATCCTAAGGTGGAAATAACTGGTTAAAGTGGTTTTATGGCTGAGATAAGCGTAAACGAGTTAGCTTTTGAATCTGTGGAAGACCTAATGGACGATCCAGGCTATTACAATGTAAAGGTTGAGACGCTGCCTTCCAAGGCAACAGTAATTGACACAGGCGTTGAAGTTAAGGGAGGTGTCCTCGCAGGTTTAAAGGTTGTGGAAATATGTATTGCAAACCTGGGTCAAGCGTGGGTTGAATTTAAGCCTTACGGTGAATTAATGCTTCCAACGGTTTCCCTCTACACAGATCACCCCGCTCTTTCCCTCCTGGGTTCACAGTTCGCCGGCTGGAACATAAAAGTGGACAAGTACTTTGCAGTTGGATCTGGACCGATAAGGGCCATAGCGCTTAAACCGAAGAAGCTCTATACAAAGATTAATTATAAGGACGAGAGCGAAATTGGTGTGTTGGTTTTGGAATCCGAAAAGAAACCAACAGATGAAGTGGCGAAGTTTGTGTGTGAAAAAAGCGGTGTAAAACCTGAAAACCTGTACATGATCGTTACACCTGACAAAAGTCTTGCTGGCATGGTGCAAATAGCTGGAAGAATAGTTGAGACAGGTTTATATAGGCTTGAACAGCTGGGATTGGATCCATTAAAGGTGATAACAGGTTACGGGTATGCGCCCATAATGTCTCTTCACCCTGACCCAACAAAGTGCATGGCCAGGGCTAACGATGCACTTTTTTATGGCGGTGTAACCCACTACGTGGTTGATTACCCTGACGAGGAAAAACTTAAGGAAATGTTGGAAAAAGCCCCATCATCCACTGCTAAGGACTACGGAAAACCGTTCTATGAAGCATATAAGGCAGCTGGTTTTGACTTCTATAAAATAGACACGAACCTCTTTGCACCAGCTAAAATAACCGTTAACAACCTAGCCACTGGAAACACGTTCACTTATGGAGAAGTAAATCCCGAGATAGTGAATAAGTCAAACACAACTTGAACAACAATCACTCAACACCTCTTTAAGCCTTTCATCCAAAGGTTACGGAGCGCGCTTCTCTTTTTCTCCTTTTCTCCTTAAAATAAATCCTTTTTTTCAACAACATGTAAGGAAAGTTCTCTTAGGTAGCTTACTAATTCCTCCCTGAACTCCCTCTTTATTCCTTTCCTATCTATTAAAGCCAAGCTTGTTTTCTCCATTGTTCTAGTAAAAGCTTTTTCAACCATATCCTTTTCTAGGGGAAAAACATATTTCGGAGCCACGTGTCCCACAGCGAATTCTGTTTCTAAGGCTACTTTCGTGAAGAGAGGTGCGTAATGTGGCCCGCCGAAACCGACGACGGCATCAAATTCTTCATTTTTGCCAACAACCGTCACGATCACGTCAGCTATTAGCTCTCCTGCCTTCCTGTTTTCCCATTCCTCAATACTGCTTCCTATTTCAATGAAAAAAGAGGGTTTCCTCGTGAAAGGACCGTGGTGTGTTGCTTCCAAGCCAATTTTCCAGTCGCTCAATCCATAGTCTTCATACTTACTTTCAATTTCTTTGATGGCTAGCTTGATTTTCGATGCGGGGCATAAAGATAACTCGAAGGGTTTACCTCCAAACTCCACGTTCTTGGACCAGTTTCCAGTGGGATGAACAAGTAGGGAGGGAAACTTTGAAGCTGACTCATGCCTTGAAGCGAATATGAAAAGGTTGTCGTTGAAATGTTTTTCAACTTGTCCTGCAAATATCAAGTCAACCCTAGTTTTCACGAGTTTAACGTTTTTAGCTGTATAAATAGGGTTTCCGTTAAAAGTTTCGTTTGTTTCCTTAAAAGAAAAGTTCTCGATAAGTTTTTGCCAAATGTTCAGGCTTGCCCTATCTACTTGAGAAGTAACGATTACTGCCACATTAGACACGCCCGCACAACTCACCATACATTCAAGATTATCATTGTGTTTGTCTGGGAGACCCCCTTCACTTTCCTTATTTCTTCAATAGCCTGATTCACCTCCGCAATGTTGAACGCAGATATGTAAGCCACAATGTCATATTGCCCTGTGACCTCGTAAATCTTCTCGATGAACTTGATTTTCTTCAGTTCCCTTGAGACTTCAGATGTAGGCGTGGACGGGGAAACAGAAACCAGTGTTATGGCCTGAGCCCCTTTAGAAAAGGATATTTCGACAGAGAAACGTTTTATTATTCCTGACCTCGTCATTTCATGTATTCTTTTTCTTATGGTTCCCTCCGACACTCCTAACGCTTTAGCTATTTTTACATAGGACATTCTTCCGTTTTCCTTAAGTAATTCAATAATTTTCCTGTCAAGATCATTAACCTGCAACAATGACATTCATTCCTCCCTTTTAACAAATGTCCTTACTCTTGGTTCTTTAGTCTTTCTGTGTGTTGGATGGTCTCTTTAAATCATGCTTGAATGTTCAATTTGAAACATTTATGTTTTTTCTGTGACATTTATGCCGTAAAATATAAAAATCGCTTCTTTAACTCTAAAGAACATCTCAATGTAACGCCAAACAAAGGGGTCAGCTGTGGTTCAAATAGAGGTTGCCTTAATATGTGACAGGATCAGATGGGAGGAAAAGGAGATCATAAGCACTGCTAAAAAACTTTCAAACATCCAGTTGAAAGTTATCGACGGAAAACAACTCTCCTTCGATTTAGCCAGAAAGAATGCCGTGCCTAAAGCCGACATTTACCTTCAGAGATGCATATCAGCTTTCAAGGGGCTTTACATAAGTGCAATACTTGAAAAAAACGGGTGCAAGGTGATAAACTCTTATGACTCATCCAGGATATGCATGGACAAAGTTCTAACTTCCCTTGTCCTAAGTAAGGCAGGTGTTCCAACACCTGATACCTGGGTGTCTTTTTCAATCCAATCAGCTCTTAAGTCGTTGGATGAGATGGGTTATCCTTGTTTGATTAAGCCTGTTTATGGGAGTTGGGGGAGGCTTGTAGGGCTGATAAAGGATCCTGAGTCAGCTAAAACGATTCTTGAGGGAAGGGAGGCCTTGGGGTTTCTC
>JAOZGF010000027.1 GCA_027491845.1 Thermoproteota archaeon
TGGAAAGTTTTCGAACGAAATCAGGGGGTCTATTCAAGTAATACTGAAGGTTAACCATAGAGTTCTGCTTGTTGTTTGCGGTAAAAAATGGTGGAACATTAGGTTTACAGCCCAGCTCATCAGCAAGGTTTTTGAGTACTGGGAGAAAAGCGGGAAAATAAAAATACTCTTCGTAACCCATCCTTCGGATAACCCGAAGGAAAACGAGGATTATCTTGCGTTTAAGGCGAACCTTTCTTTCAAGGATAAAAAAGTGAGGGTTAAGATAATTTCTTTCCCTGAAACCCATGAGATTATGGGTCAGACCTTCGACATTTTAATTGCAAACGTAACGTACAATTTTGATCCGAACGATATTGGAAGGCTTGTTGGAACCGTTAGGGGCGGCGGAATAATATTTTTTGTCTCTCCACCCTATGGGGAATGGCTTGGCCACAAGACCTATTTTCACCAAAGACTGGTGAGTTACCCCTACTCGCTTAAGGATGTGAGGAACAACTTTGAAAAACGGGTTATAAGGAAGCTTAAGGAGTACAGCAACACATGCATAATTGATGTTGACAGGGAGGTTGTTATTAAACCTCTAAGCATTAGGCTGTCGAAGCCAAAGAAGAAAGAGAAAATAAGGTTTCCTTCACAGTCACTTTTGCCAAGGAAAATATACGGGTTATGTTTGACAAGGGACCAGGTCCAGGTTTTAATGGAGATGGAGAGGGCTGTTTTGAAGGAGGAAAGTTCGGCGTTGGTTGTTGTTGCTGACAGGGGGAGGGGGAAGTCTGCTGCAATAGGGCTTGGCCTGTCAGGCTTAATAGATTACTTTCAACGGCATAACGCAACTAAAAACATTTTCGTTACATCTCCAGAACCCCTTAACGCGAAGGTGCTTATGAACTTTATAAAGATAGGGCTGAGAAGGCTAAAGAAAGAGGCTGTTTTCCACAAGGACGAAGAGATAATAAAGGAAATCGTTTTGAAAGGTGTTAGGATAAAGTACGTTGAACCGGTAGAGGTTCTAGATAACGTAGACCTACTTGTCGTTGATGAGGCAGCAGGGGTCCCCATACCCTTACTGTACAGGTTCCTTGAAAAAACCAAGAAAATATTTTTCGCATCCACAATACACGGGTATGAGGGGGCTGGCAGGGGTTTCTCCATTAGGTTAATGGAAAAATTAAGGGAAAAAAGAGGCTTGAAACTGTTTGAGACAAGGATGAAGGAACCGATTAGGTACGCGGAAAACGACCCGGTTGAAAAATGGTTGTTTGACACGTTTCTTTTAGATTCAGAGCCAGCTGAGTTAACAGATGAAGACTTAGAGTTAATAGAGAAAAAAGAACTTGAGTTGGTTAAAGCTAACATGGATAACTGGTTCGAGTCAGGCGTGGAAGATGAGTTAAAGCAATTTATCGGGATTTATGTTTATGCGCATTACAGAAACCGTCCCAGTGACGTGGCTTTACTGGCTGATGCACCCCACCATGAAGCCTGGCTCCTAAAAACCTCTACAGGTAAAGTTGTTAATGCATTGCAGGTGGCCTACGAGGGCCCGTTTACCAGGGAAGTTATAAGGGAAGTCAAGGAAGGAAGCTTTGACCCACACGGCAACATAATACCTACGCTTATGCTTAAACACCAATCTCAAGACCAGTTCTGCATGGTGAAGGGCGTCAGGATAGTTAGGATAGCGACACATCCAGACCTCATGGATAGGGGGCTGGGAAGCCTCACACTGCAGGAGTTCACGTCTCAAATGAAGGGGAAAGGATATGGTTGGATAGGTACCGTTTTCGGCGCTAACGAAAGACTAAACAAGTTCTGGTTAAAAAACGGGTTTATACCCGTCCACATAACCTTGGTTAGGAACCCCATAAGCGGGGAATACTCAGTTACCTTTATCAAGCCACTTAACAAGGAGATAGAGAAGATGGTTAAGCAAGCTAACCTGAACTTCAAGTTAAAATTCATGGAATGGTTAGGTGGAATCCTCCATGACATGGAGCCCGGGACAGCAAGATTCTTGCTGGAACCCGTTGATTCAGGCACGGAAAAAATTAAACTTGAAGATGAAGAGATAGAGAGGCTGAAACTCTACCTGAACAACATAATTTTTTACGAGTACGTCAGCGACATAGCGAAAAAATTAACGATCCTCTATTTCACAAGTTCAAGGAAGCCCAAGTTAACCCTCCTAGAGGAAACCTTCTGTGTATCAAAGTTTTTACAGTGGAGGGGCTGGGTGAAGACGGCTGAAGCACTAGGTATCACTAAGGACGAGGTAATATCCCTATCTAAACAGGTCCTGAAAAAGTTTTATGAGTATTACGTGAAAGGTAACGAAGTTGACTGAAAAAGAAACAAGACACATCTTCTTCGACAAAAAATTTGAAAGGAAAATACTGGATGGAAGGAAAACCTCAACAATTAGGCTTAAGAAAAAAAAGGAAAGGATCAGTGATACAGTTTATCTTCATTCCCAGGAAAAATTGATAGCTAAGGCCAGGGTCACCTCGATCAGGCATAAGAAACTAAGTGAATTAAATAGCGAAGACGCGAGGAAAGACGGGTTTAAAAACTTAAAGGAACTGATTAACGAACTGAGAAAATACTATGGAAAGATAAACCCAAGGAAGGAGGTTACAATAATAAGTTTCAAGTTAATTAGAAACTTTGCTGACGAACCCCTGGACAAACTCAGGTTTTGCGGTTTAAATTACAGTGAGATAGCTTCGAGAGCCTTGAAGGAATT
>JAOZGF010000032.1 GCA_027491845.1 Thermoproteota archaeon
ATAGGCAGCCCTGAGCCCAGCGACTTTGCCAGTGCAACAGCATCAGCCTCCACTTTCTCATGGTTGATTCCAAGCATTTCCCCCGTCCTTCCTAAACCCACTTTAACCTCGTCTGAAACGAGCAAGATATCGTTATCCCTACATATCTCATACACCTTTTTTATGTATCCATTGGGAGGGACAATAACCCCTCCATCACTCATGAGGGGTTCAATGACGAGGCAAGACGTTAGCTCAGGCGGACAAATTGTTTTGAAAACGAATTCCTCCATGAAGTCTATGCAGGCGAGGTTGCAGTCCGGTTGTTCCTGTTTGAAGGGACACCTGTAGCAGTATGGGTAAGGTATTTTTACGGAGCGAGGTGAACCTAAGAAGAGTGAAGAAGCCTTATGTCCGCTTATGGAAAGAGAACCCATGGTCATTCCATGGTAGGATCCAAGGTAAGAGAGTATCTTTGGTTTTTTCGTGTAGTGGGGCAGGAGCTTATATATGCAGTCCATGGCGTCAGATCCTGAATGGCCGAACCACACTTTTTTTCCAAACGATCCAGGCGTTATCTCCACAAGTTTCTCCGCTAATTTAACAGTAACCTCGCATGACGCGGAGGTGAAGGAGACATGCGTTATCTTGCTCACTTGTTCTTGAACAGCCCTAACAACTTCTTCATGACAGTAACCAGTGTTCGCCACAGCCCAACCTGACGAGAAATCTAAATATTCCTTTCCATCCGCATCCTTTATGTATGATCCTTTTCCTTCCTTAACAACTAAGGGGAAAAACCTTATGTGGATTGCTGAACCAATTAATTTCTTGTCTTTATCCAGTATTTCGTAAACCTTAGATCTCAGTTTTCTCTTCCTCCCATGATCTTTGTTTCCTCAATAACCCTTTCTTCTTTAAATAACTTACCTTCAGCCGCCTAGTTCCCAGTTGAAAGGCTTGATTAAATCTGGGGTAATCCCCTTAACTTGATATGGTTCTAAAGGAAAATTGAAAGGCGTTTTCAACGGTTATGTTTAAGCCGCACTTGCTTGTAATTGGAGAACAGCGCCTACACACAGTTTCCAGTGGAGGCTTCCTTATCCAACTGGGAAAAGGAAAAATTATTAAGAGCAAGGGAAGCATTACTACTTTACTGCCTTGAAGTCTTTCTTTTTTAAGGTGGAAAATATGGTGAAGTTATACGACTTGTCTCAGCCGTTGGGTATACACACTCCCTTTTGGCCTTGGTATCCTCCCTTCAAGACA
The DNA here is from genome assembly GCA_027491845.1 of Thermoproteota archaeon. GTDB lineage: Archaea > Korarchaeota > JAOZGF01 > JAOZGF01 > JAOZGF01 > JAOZGF01. Next base: position 1,249 of record JAOZGF010000032.1, read on the forward strand.
TGGTATTTCAAGAGAAAGGTTGAACATGGCGTGAACGCCCAAATAATCTATACGTCAAATCACATTGGAACTCATCTTGACGCGCCGAGACACTTTGTCACAGGCGGAAAAACAATTGATCAAATCCCCTTGGATGACCTCTACGGTCCCGGTGTTATCGTTAACCTCAGCGACGTCCTGACAGACCTTGACGTCTACACGCCTGAAATGATCGAGGAAAGAGTTGAGGTTCGGGAGGGAGACATACTTGTCCTGCATACAGGATGGCATAGATATGCTTGGTGCGGGTCTGAGCCTGATGAGGAACGCTACGTGTTTTTCCATCCCGGCGCACATCCAGACATGGTTGACTGGCTCAAGAAAAAGAAGATAAAGCTTTGGATGGTTGACGCAGTATCAACAGATCATCCGATGGATCTGCCGATCGGGAGGTTCCTGGGTAAAGGAACCTTCGAAACATGTACGAAGGTTAGGAAGCTTGCGGAGAAGAAGTTTGGCAAAGAAAAAGTTGAAGAGCTCTTCCCTGAAGAAGATTATCAGTTGACGCATAACAAACTTTTCCCTTACAACATAATCCATGCTGAAAACTTGGGGGGAGACATAAGTAAGCCTGAACTACAGAACAAACGTTTAACAATAGGTTGCTTCCCATGGAAGTTTGAAGGAGGGGAGGCAGCGTTCTGCAGAGTTGTCGCCTTCCTGGAAGAAGAATAAACAATTATGAACAATTTCCTTTCTCCTTTTTTGTCCCATCTTGGATACTGTTTATTTAACATCATAACCTTCTCTTTTTTATTCTGGGAGAAATTGTAAAGTTAAGTAGGTTTTTATGCCCGTAACAGTAAGGTTCTACTTAGGTATTAGGGAAGTGACAGGGGTCAAAGAAATTACACTGGACCCTGAACCCCGCAGTGTAAGGGAGCTTTTGCTGAGGTTAAAGGAAAAATTCGGTGAAAAGTTTTCGGAACTTGTTTTAACGCCTGATTCCTCAAACGTTAGGGATAACGTGGTGTTAATGGTAAATGGACACAGTATAAGATTGCTTAAAGGCCTAGATACTCCCTTGAAAAGTGGGGACATAGTTACCAGTGACGTTGTGGAGATAACCGAGACCATAGGGGGAGGCTAAGGATTTTCTTGGAGGTGAAAATTATTGTCTCCTTTAACGGAAACAGAGATGAAAAGGTATTCAAGACAAATTGTTTACCCTGAAATAGGGTTGAAGGGCCAAGAGAAACTGTCCCGTTCTTGGGTTGCGGTGCTGGGAATAGGGGGACTCGGAAGCATTGCTTCACTTTACCTGGCCCTGGCGGGAGTGAACCTCAGGCTTATAGACAGGGACATAGTTGAACTTAACAACTTGCAGAGACAAATCCTTTACAGGGAGGAAGATATAGGCAAACCTAAGGCTACTGCTGCAAAGGAAAACCTTCAGAAATGGAATTCGTCAATCCAGATAGAAAGTTTCGTTGAAGATTTCAACCCTGACAATGCTGAGGAACTCATTGTAGGAGTTGACTTGGTGGTTGACGGAACAGATAACTTCGAGGCAAGATACCTCTTAAACGATGTTTGCGTAAAGCACGGAATACCTTTCATGTATTCGGCGGCCATAGGGACGAGGGGGATGATGTCCTTTATTGTTCCAGGGGAAACACCCTGTTTAACCTGTTTATTCACGAGCCCTCCAAGACCAGGATCCCTTGAAACATGTGAAACAGCAGGGGTCATAGGTCCCTCCCCAGGCGTAATGGGGGTTATTGAAGCTGCTGAAGCAATAAAGTACCTTGCAGGGTTCGGCGAAAACCTGAAAAACAAACTCCTCATAATAGACTTGACGGATAACTCCTTTGAAGTAGTGAGGGTTAAAAAGAACCCCGGCTGCAACACCTGTGCCGACAGAAACTTTGCCTTTCTAAGTAAAAAGGAAAGGACGAGGTATGTTGTCGCGCTATGCGGCCGTGCCTCCTACCAGGTTAGGCCTAAAAAAAAGCTTAACTTAAACCTGACCGAGCTCTCCCATAAACTGTCAAGGATACCTGAAATAAGGGTGGTGAGGGTAAGTGATGAGGTGGCCATAATGACATATGACGGAAAAGAAGTAACCCTTTTCAGAAGCGGAAGAATCATCTTGAAAGGAGCCAGGGATGAAAAAGAGGCGGTGAGCATTGCATCCCGATTTTTCACGTATTGATTCCCATGTGTCTGTCATGGAAAGCCTAGGCCTAGGTTTTTCAGCGAGGAAGGTTTAAGAACAATAATTTTAGGGTGAAACCGCGGTTTCCCAACCACCTAGGGCGAAGGTGTCACTTGAGCCATGATGGAGTACGACAGTAAATCTGGAAGATACATTTTTGATTATCCCTCCATGGCAGTGATAGGTGAACCAACTTACTTTAACCCTTTCCCGGTCATTTATAGGCCTCCTCCGGAGGCGTTCAGCCTTATTCTGCAGCCGACAGTTGGGTGTCCATGGAACAAATGTGTTTTTTGCGGGACGCATAAACACCAGAAATTCAGGCTTAGGGTTAAGGAGATGGAGACAGATATCTCTCTCGCCCTGAAATACTATGGCGACAGGCCTGTTAGGATTTTCCTGGGAGACGCTAACAGCATAATAATACCTACGAAAGCCTTTCTAAACATTTTGAATAGATGTTTTGAAGTTTTCCCTCGTTTAGAGAGGGTGAGCACTTATGGCGGGGCAAAATATATTTTGAAAAAGGGGGAGGATGAATTGATTGAGCTAAGGAGAGCTGGCCTAAAAAAAATATATATGGGACTTGAAACAGGGGATGATGAACTTTTGAGGTTCATGAGGAAAGGCGTAACGGTGAATGACATGATTGAGGCAGCTGACAGGGTGAAGAGAGCAGGGATAGAGCTCTCCGTAACGGTTATCCAAGGACTAGGTGGAAGGGGGACGTGGAAGAGAAATGCAGCTTTAACTGCTGAGGCCCTAAATAAGATTAGGCCAAGTGAAACGCGTTTACACTCTCTCGTCCTGCATCCAAACTCACCGCTTTGGCGTATGGCTGAGGAAAAAGAGTTCATTGAGGCCACAAAAGAAGAAGTTTTAAAAGAGCTCTACGAGTTGATCAGGAGGATTGATTATCCAACAAAAATATTCACCTACAGTTCAGGCTACTTGAAACCCGGCGTGATCGATGGAAAACTTCCTGAAGACAGGGAGTACGTGTTAAGCGTTTTAAAATACGTTATTAACAATCCTGAAGACGATGTTTACCTTCAAAGGGTTAGGTTTATCTAGTTTTTTTACTGTTTATAAGAAAAGGATCCTGTGAGGGACTTGACAACTCATGTTTAAAGCCATGGGTTGGGACGTTGGCGGAGCAAACATTAAAGCCTGCTTACTTGAAATAGATGAAGATAAAATTGGAAAGGTCAAGGTTGTGGTAAGATATTTTCCAATTTGGAAGAGAGGGAAAGAAAATCTTTGCAGAGTTATTAAGGATATTTATACTGGACTTGCAGGCGAGGAAGGGGCAGATGCTGTTGCATTAACCATCACGGCGGAACTCTCAGATGCCTTTTACACGAAGAGGGAGGGAGTTACGTTTGTTTTAGGCTGCTTCAAAAATGTCTTTGGCAACCAGAAAACCTGGGTTTTAGATGTGAACGGAAACCTTAAAAGTATGGAGGAAATTGAAGGGAACCCGCTTTCAGCTGCAGCCGCCAATTGGCAGTCAACGGGATGGATGGTTTCAAACTTTTTTGGTGAGGCGATAGTCATTGACGTGGGAAGCACGACAACATCAATAATCCCAATTAAAAATGGAAGGGTCTCCGCCAAGGGTAAGACAGACCTTGAAAAACTCGTCCTTGGAGAGCTTGTTTACACCGGCGCACTTCGGACGAACGTCGCTGCGATAGTGAGCGAGGTCCCGCTTGGGAAGGTTATGGTTCCTGTTTCCTCAGAGTTTTTCGCTCAGTCAGCAGATGTTCACCTTGTCCTCGGAAACATTAAGGAAGACGAATACACGGTGGAGACCCCGGATGGGAGGGGGAAGTCAAGGGAGGAATGCCTTGCAAGGGTTTCAAGGGTTGTCTGCGGCGACATAGAGATGTTAGGTGAGGAGGAGATAAAGGGGATTTGCAGTTACGTTTACAAAAAACAAATAGAAAAGATAGAAATGGGTTTAAGGAAAGTTTTAACTGTTTTCAAGGAAAATAGGGTTGTCGCTGTTACAGCAGGTGTCGGTAAAGTTTTTTTAGCATGCCAAGCCGCTTTGAAAGCAGGTATAAGTAAAATAGTTGATTTAGGAAAGGTTATCGGTGAAAAACCTGCTTCAGCAGCTCCTTCAGCAGGACTGGCTTGGATGGTTGCCTGCAAAGAGAAAAGAAAAAGAATTAAATGGGAAGCCATGGCACACTAATGGTGTTGGGAGAAAAACTGTTTCGAGTTTTTGAACAGGCTGTTTGGTGAGGAACCTGTTACCTGAGCTCAACGAGGTTCCTAGGAGGAGGAAGAAACTGGGCTTAACACAGAAAGAACTGGCTAAGTTAGCCGGCGTAAGTCAATCCATGATAGCGAAGCTTGAGTCAGGAGACATAGATCCCTCTTACTCCAAGACGAAGGCTA
>JAOZGF010000039.1 GCA_027491845.1 Thermoproteota archaeon
AAGAAAGCCATGCAAACAAAAGACAGGAAGTTAATGGTTAAGATGAAGAAAATGCAGCCTGGAATGACTCAACTCCAATTAAAAATATTTAAAATGCAAATGATACCTACAATGCTATACACAATACCGTTGCTTATCATATTCTGGACGTTGTCCTGGGTCTTCGATGCACTGCCTGTCGTCAACCTACCGTTTAACCTTTTCATACTGGACATGCTTCCAGGGAAAAGGCTTGGAAATGACATATTAGGCTTCATAGGTTTCTATATACTTGTTTCATACTGTACAAGCCTCATCTTCCAGAGGATTCTAGGAATACCTAGGCCTGAGTAGGTGTTAAACATGCCTGAGCCGAGGAGAAGGTCAAGATCTTTAAAGAGGACGTTTGTAAAAACGCCTGGAGGAAGAACCCTCATACACTACAAGAAAAAGAGGCATAAACCAGCAAGGTGTGGGGTGTGTGGAGCTAAATTAAGCGGGACTCCTACAGGCCCAAAGATATTTATCAAAAAACTACCGAAAAGCAGAAGAAGGCCTAACAGGCCCTATGGAGGAAACCTCTGTCCAAAATGCACAAGAAGAATTTTCCTTAGGAAGGCAATGGAGATTTCCCTTTGAAAAAAATGATCATAACAGTGTCAGGGGAAGCTGGAAGCGGTAAGTCAACAATATCTAAAAAACTGGCGGAGAAACTTGGTTTAGAACATTTATCAGCAGGAAAAATATTCAGGGAGATAGCTGAAAAAAGGAAAATGAGCCTATTGCAACTGCACAAATTAGCCGAGGAAAACAGGGAAATAGATGAAGAAGTTGACGGAAAAATCAGGAAAGAAGCTTCAAAGGGCAACGTCATAGTTGAAGGCAGACTGACAGGGTGGATTCTAAGGGAAAAAGCCCTACTTAAAATTTTTTTGAAAGCGCCTAAAGAAGAAAGGGCGCTAAGAATAGCTAGGAGAGATAACAAAACAATGGAAGAAGCACTCAAAGATATTGAAGAAAGAGAAGAAAGTAACCTAAAAAGATATAAAGAACATTATGGTATAGATGCAAAGGATTTAGAAATATATGACATCATAATAAACACATCTCAATGGGACGTTGACAAAATAGTTGAATTACTGGAGAAAGCGATAAAAAACATGAGGAAATAAGGGGTGGATAACTTGCCAGTGATGGAAATAGGCAGAATCTGCATAAAAACAGCTGGAAGAGAAGCTGGGAAACCCTGTGTAATAGTGGACGTAATAGATAAAAATTACGTCTTAGTTACAGGTCCAAAGTCACTGTCAGGCATTAAAAGAAGAAGATGCAACGTTAAGCACCTTGCTCCTACAAAATATAGGCTGGAAATAATGAAAGGACTTAAAGACGAAGAAATAGAAAAAAAAATAAGGGATATGAAGTTAAATGAGATCTACAGTTTGAAGGAAGAAAGAAGGAAATGAAGGAAGAGCTCCTTATAAAGGACGCTGAAGAAAAAGAGATATGGAAAGAATACGGTTACCTCCCTAAGGAAAGACCTGTGCCAGAACTAATAAAGTACGGGATAGTTAACTTGAACAAGCCTAAAGGCCCTACTTCGCATCAAGTAACTGCTTGGGTTAAAAAAATACTTGAAATAAGGAAGGCGGGGCACGCTGGGACCTTAGATTAACGAAAAGGAAATCCCGGCGTGTCCGGAATACTTTTAGTTGCACTAGAAAGAGCAAGGCTCCTGATGCCGATCCTCCACAGGTTCACAAAAACATACGTAACGGTCATGAAGCTTCACGGAGATGTTTCAAATGAAAAAATTAGGGAGGTCATAAATGAGTTTACAGGAGAAATAACACAGGTTCCACCTGTTAGATCATCTGTAAAAAGGAGGCCTCGAAAAAGAAAGATATATTCCATTGAAATACTTGACCAAAACGGACAATTCATTCTCTTAAAAGTGAAGTGTGAAGCAGGAACCTACATTAGAAAGTTAATCCATGACATAGGGGTTGCACTTGGCGTGGGAGCCCACATGGCTGACTTAAGAAGAATTGCTTTCGGAGGATTAAGCGAAAACGAAAGCCACGTAACCCTCCAAGAACTCCATCATGCTTACATGTCATGGAAAAAAGAAAGAGGTGAAAAAGAGATCAGGAAAGCCATTTTGCCCGTAGAGGTAACATTGGAGGGCACGCCGAAAATCATTGTAAAATCAAGTTCGGTAGGTTCTATTTGCAATGGAGCTAAGCTTGCTTCAACAGGTGTCTTAAGGCTTTCAAAAAACATAAAGAAGGGAGAAAAAATAGTTTTAATGACTAACAAGGGAGAAATTGTAGCTATAGCCCAAGCTCTTAAAGATTCAGAGGAAATAATGAAAATGGAAAAGGGGTTTATAGCTCAGCCCATTAGGGTAATAATGGAAAAAGGAACCTATCCACCCGTATGGCGTAAAAAGAGATGAAAGGAAGAAAATTAAAAAGGAAAGGACTGGACTTTGAAAGGAAAATAAAAAAGATTTTTGAAGAAAAAGGATATTATGTTGTGAGAAGCGCGGGAAGCAGGGGGGTGGCGGACCTAGTGGCCTTGAACAAGGAAGAAAAACTGTTAATAGCATGCAAAAAAACAGGAAACTTAACGGTTAACGCAAAGAACAGGTTAGTAGAGACAGCTAAAAAAATAAACGGCACACCTATACTGGCATTTGAAGAAGAAGGCCGAGTTAAGACAATTATCCTAACTGAAAAAAAAGTTAATCGGCAGCATTAAACCCGCAACTGTGGGATCTCCCCTGTCTCTGCAAATTCTCTAATCTCTTCAATGCTCAGATTTTGGAGGCCCAGTTTCTCAAGGGTTCTTCCTTCTTTAAGGAAATCCATGTTTAAGTCTTTCCTTAGAAGGGAGGTTGCCTGATAAATAAATGCGTCTATGAGAGGAGTTTTGACGCCGAGTTTTTTGCCAAGTGAAGATAGTGGCACTAGTCCCGTGGGAACGTCCTCCCAAATATATCGATGATTTACGCTTCTAGGGCTTTCAATTCCCTTATATGCATGCGTGTTTTGTATGGCTTCATAGAGGTCTGCTCCTTCTGACCCATATGTTTGCTTAAGCCATTCCCTCGCTGAAATAACTTTGACACCCATCGCCTCAGCTATCCTTATCCTTTCTCTATCTAAATCTTCAATTATGGATGCAGTGTGCTCGGTGACCCCTTCAATGTAGTATTCAAAGTCTTCTTTCATGTCTATCCTGGTCGCGTTGAGAACCGTTATGGGAACGTGGAAGACCCCGCCCAGATTACTTAAACTAGTTTTTAGTACATTATCCGTGGGTGTGAACTGTGGATAGTACTCCTCAATAAGTTCTACGACAAAATCTGTTTGCTCCGATGGAATTGCCGCAATATCAACGCTTCTTTTAACGCCGAAAATCCTAACAGACCTAGGTTTAGTCCTTCTAGAAACATATATGAAAGTTTGGGCTTCAGCGACGGTTATGTCAGGCATCTTACTGTTTTTCCCCTCGTAGAAATCGTGAACAACCTTATAAAATTCTATTGCCCCAAAACATCTTCCAGGATTTAACAGTATCACTTGGCCATCCCTTAAATAGGGTGCACATTTCTCAGCCATGTACCTATGCCCAGTAGCAGGTACAGCAACCATTATAACATCCCTATCCGCCAGAACCTTCCTTATATCTGAGGATATCCTGTTTAGCCTGCCGAACACATATCGAACGTCTTCTTCCACAAGTCGTTCTTTTATAGGGGTCAATGAGTACTCATGAATCTCTTGGGCTCTATGATGCTCCATTCCCTCAGGAAATATATCGTCCTCGAGGTCAGGAGTATATCTTAAATAAATTCCTCCAAGCTGCTGTATACTGTGTATGTTTTCAGGGGTTCTGTTGTACAGGTTAACATCGCAACCGATTATTGCAAGGTAAGCTGCAATTGCCCTTCCCCCATGACCAGCACCTAAAACAGCGAATTTCAACTTGTCAGCCATTTTAACCACCTAAAATCTTTTTCACCCTTTCTCTCTCACTTAATATTTTACCCGTATCAGGATCAACGGTGTAGCAGGCTC
>JAOZGF010000040.1 GCA_027491845.1 Thermoproteota archaeon
TGAACGACCCTTTACTTGATGTTGACATCTCTGGAGCAACTGGTGCACTGGTCCACATAGCTGGCGGCAAGGACCTCAAACTCTCAGAGGCTACCAGGGCAGGGGAGATAATATCTGACTACTTGAACCCTGATGCCCAAGTCATATGGGGCGTTAGGATCCTTGAAGAATACAAGGGAAAGGTGGAAATAATGCTGATAATCACAGGAGTTCATTCATCCGAACTCCTGCCTAGAATTAAGTCAGGAACAGAGGCGTTTCACGAGGAGGATATTAATATAGAACCCCTATTTTGAAGCCTCTCTTTTAACTTAAGGGCTTAAAAAAATTTCTAATAAGCTTATTCTCATTAAGCTATTACTTTTTCAATCTCTATTTATTTTTAAAAAGAGAGTCAGCGTCTAATTCTAGAGTCTTCAGAATTTTGTTAATTGTTTAAATAACCTGTTAACAATACTTCTCTTAGAGGTAAACTTGCCTTAATAACTTTAAATTTTCCTGTGAGGCCTTCATTATGAGTTATCCGTACGAAGCCTTACTGAAAAGAGCTAGGAAGCAAGCGCCTGAAATATCCAAGAGTGAAGATAGATTCGTAATCCCACAGTTTGACAGTTACGTTGAAGGTTCAAGGACGATCATAACAAACTTCTCAAAAGTTATTAAGAAACTAAACCGTAAACCACGGCATTTAATCCTATTTCTGTCAAAAGAGTTAGCTACCTCCTTCAGAAAAGAAGGGGAAAACTACGTTCTTTCAGGTAAGATTTCAGGTGAAAGAATAAATAATAAACTGAGGAAATACGTGGAAATGTATGTTATTTGCCCGACATGCAGGAAGCCTGACACGAAGCTTATCAAAGAAAAAGCAGCCCACATCTTGAAGTGCGAAGTATGTGGTGCAATGACCCCTGTAAGAAAGGTTTAAGGAAGAATTAAGTTGTTTTTCGTTAAATTTCACAAGAGAGAGAAAACAATTCTGGCTGTATGTGACGTTGACGTTCTAGGAAAGGTTTTTAGAGGAGGAAAAGTTAAGATAGAGGTAAACGAGAAGTTTTATGCAGGCGAAAAAGCTGATTTAAAAAAGGTAATCCAATGCATGGAAGCTGCTGACATAATTAATATTGTGGGAAACAAGATAGTTTCGGAGCTTGATAAGGCTGGAATAATCTCAAAGGAGTTCGCCATGGACATAGGTGGAGTTAAGCATCTTCAGTTACTAAAAAATGTGTAGGGGTTTAAAATGAAAAAGAAAAAGGAAAAGAGCAACGTAGAATTTGAAAAAGCCCCATTGCCTGATGAAGAAACCATGATTGGTGTTATAACAAGGTTGGTCGGCGCTGACAGGGTTTACGTAGAAGGTTCAGACGGCAAAGTTAGGCTGTGCAGAATTCCTGGAAGATTAAGAAGAAAGGTGTGGATACGTGAAGGAGACGTTGTGTTATTTGCACCTTGGCCTTTCCAGAACGGTAAAGGAGATATCCTTCATAGGTACACTAGGTCACAGGTTAATTACTTGAAGAAATTAGGGTATTACGAGGGAAAGAAGAAGTAATGAGTATTGACGTTGAAGGGAGTGTTCCTAAAGTTAAGAAGAAGTTTAAGACAAAGGAAGAATTTAAGATATATGGCCGCATCTTCGATAGGTCGACCTTAATAAACATGTACGGTCTCCTTAAAAAAGGTTATTTAGACACCATAGAAAGCATTATAAGTGCAGGCAAGGAAGCTTTTGTTCTTCACGGGTTCAGTTCAACAGGAGAAGTTGCCGTTAAAGTTTACATGTATGAAACCACAAAATTCAGGGATCGCAGGATATATATCGCCGGTGATCCGCGGTTTAAAGAGGTAGGTAAGAAACTTAGAAAGGTTGTGAACCTATGGAGTCAAAAGGAGTTTAGAAATCTTAGAGAAATGAAAAACGCAGGGGTAAGTGTGCCTAGGCCTCTAGCTGTTAAGGGAAATGTCCTAGTTATGGAGTTTATAGGAGAAAACGGTAAGCCAGCCCCGTTGCTTAAGGACTACCCCCTTGAAAATTCTGAAATGATGCTCACCAACATAATTGAAAACATTAGAAGAATGTATGTTGACGCCAAAATCGTCCATGGTGATCTAAGTGAATACAACATTTTGGTTTGGCGAGATAATCCTGTATTAATAGATGTTTCCCAATCTGTTGATTTACGTCACCCTATGGCTGAAGAATTTCTCGTGAGGGATTTAAAGAACATCTTGAACTTTTTTAAAAGAATAGGTGTTTCTTCACCCAACTTATCTCACATGCTGAAATATGTAAAGGGAAGAGATGAAGAATTGTGAAGGCTAGTGAGGTAAAGATACCTAAAGAGAGAATTGGCGTAATCATAGGTAAGGACGGAAAAGTTAAGAGCGAAATAGAGAAGAGAACCGGGACAAAACTTTTCGTAAACAGTGAAACAGGCCTTGTCAGGATAGTTTTAAAGGAAAGTTCTGATCCATCTAAGATCCTTGTTGCAAGAAGCATTGCAGAAGCCATTGGGCGAGGATTTAGCCCTGAACATGCCTATTACTTGCTAAACGAAAACTACGTATTGGATATATTGGAACTTGACCTTTCAGGGAAGTTATCAAAAAATAGCTTAACCAGAATAAAGGGAAGAATCATAGGGGAAAAAGGTAAGACCAGAAGGATTATAGAGGAATCAACAGACACTTTTGTTTCTATCTACGGAAAAACTGCCGCCATAATAGGCGAATATGAAGCAGTTAGGTTTGCCAGGGAAGCCATACTAATGCTCATTAATGGCGCTCCCCACAGTGCTGTCTACTCTTTTTTAAGGAGAGCTAGAAGCGAGCTAAAAAGAAAAAAAATAGATTTTTATATATAGGTAGTGGATTTAGAATAATACGGACTTAAACCCTCTCTATTCAGCCGGCGTAGCTCAGATGGTAGAGCGCTGGGCTGTTAAACGCCAGAGACCCAGTGGTCGCCGGTTCAAGTCCGGCCGCCGGCGTAAATGCTCCGGTGGTGTAGCCCGGTTAAGCATTGCGGCCTTTCGAGAACGGAAGAAAGCCGCCGACGCGGGTTCGAATCCCGCCCGGAGCAATTGTTTAAACACACGAGAAAACTGGAAATCGCAAGCATCGAAAAAGAAACTTGTTATAAGTCACCCTAAATTATGCGGGGGTTGCCGAGTCAGGTCAAAGGCGCTAGCTTCAGGAGCTAGTGAGTTAGCTCTTCGTGGGTTCAAATCCCACCCCCCGCATGAAAAGGGCCGGTAGCTCAGCTGGAAGAGCGTCCGGTTTGCGGCCGGAAGGCCGCGGGTTCAAATCCCGCCCGGTCCACTTTCATAATAGGGATAAACGAAAGTTTTATAAACCTCGGAATAGCCTTCTAATATAGTAGATATTAACTTAAACGTCCGCGTTGACGGCGTGAAGTTTGGATCAATGAAGGAGGAAAATTCCTGAAAATGAAAAACTTCCCTCCAAGCGCGGATACAAAGAGGAAGACTTGAGTTCTTTCAAGTCCGATGGAGGTCTTAACGCCTCGCAAAAGCAGCAGAAAGCCTTGCGGTTGAAACCGGTTGATCCTGCCGGAGGCGGCTGCTATCAGGCTCCGACTTATCCATGCAAGTCGCACGCAAGTTGACTAACTTGCGTGGCGAACGGCTCAGTAACATGTAACCATTCTACCCTCGGGACTGGAATAACCCCGGGAAACTGGGTTTAATTCCAGATAGGCGTAAACACTTGGAAGGGGTTTACGCTTAAAGGGATTCGGCGGGATGGCGTCGAATCCGCCCGAGGATGAGGTTGCATCTGATCAGGTAGTTGGTGAGGTAACGGCTCACCAAGCCTAAGACCAGTACGGGCCGTGAGAGCGGGAGCCCGGAGATGGGCACTGAGAAAAGGGCCCAGGCCCTAAGGGGCGCAGCAGGAGCGAAAACTCCGCAATGTGCGAAAGCACGACGGGGGGAGCCTGAGTGCTCTCCGCTGAGGAGAGCTGTGGCTAGGTGTAAAAAGCCTAGCTTAGAAAGGGGAGGGCAAGGCTGGTGCCAGCCGCCGCGGTAATACCAGCTCCCCGAGTGGCCGCCACGTTTATTGGGCTTAAAGCGTCCGTAGCCGGTCTATCAAGTACCCAGTTAAATCCGATAGACAACTATCGGGCTGCTGGGTATACTGATAGACTTGGAGGCGGGAGAGGCCGAGGGTATTCCCGGAGTAGGGGTAAAATCCTATAATCCCGGGAGGACCACCAGTGGCGAAGGCGCTCGGCTAGAACGCGCTCGACGGTGAGGGACGAAAGCCAGGGGAGCGAAGCGGATTAGATACCCGCGTAGTCCTGGCCGTAAACGATGCAAGCTAGGTGTCGGATAGCCTTCGAGGTTATCCGGTGCCGAAGGGAAACCGTTAAGCTTGCCGCCTGGGGAGTACGGCCGCAGGGCTGAAACTTAAAGGAATTGGCGGGGGAGCACTACAAGGCGTGAACGCCTGCGGTTTAATTGGATTCAACGCCGGAAATCTTACCGGGGGAGACAGCAGGATGAAGGTCAGGCTGAAGACCTTACTAGACGAGCTGAGAGGAGGTGCATGGCCGTCGTCAGCTCGTGCCGTGAGGTATCCTGTTAACTCAGGGAACGGGCGAGACCCGCGCTCCTAATTGCCAACGAGTTCCGATGGAACTCGCGCAAAATAGGAGGACTGCCGTCGAAAAGACGGAGGAAGGGGTGGGCGACGGCAGGTCAGTATGCCCCGAAACCCCCGGGCCACACGCGGGCTGCAATGGCGAGGACAGTGGATTCCGACCCCGAGAGGGGAAGGTAACTCCCTAAACCTCGCCGTAGTTAGGATTGAGGGCTGAAACTCGCCCTCATGAATACGGAATGCCCAGTAACCGCGCGTCACCATCGCGCGGTGAATATGTCCCCGCTCCTTGCACACACCGCCCGTCAACCCATCCGAGTTGGGTTCTGTTGAGGTTGGGTCCCACGGGCTCAATCGAAACAGAACCCGACAAGGAGGGGTAAGTCGTAACAAGGTAGCCGTAGGGGAACCTGCGGCTGGATCACCTCCTTTGCTTTCTTTTTGCTGCGAAAAGGCGTTAAGACCTCCATTTAGTAATCAAATGAAGGCTTTGGAGATACCTTCTTCAAAGCCTTAAGGAAAAGCGACTTTTGTCGTGATGCATCCCGGCATAGGCTGCGTAAATTAGCTAGGAACAGGGGAAGAAGCTGCTTGGTGGATGGCTCGGTTTGGGCGCTGAAGAAGGCCGCAGCAAGCTGCGATAAGCCCCGGGTAGCTGCAGGCAAGCTTTGAACCGGGGATTGCCGAATGGGATTCCTGCACCTGTATACAGGTGCAGCCGCGGCAGCGGTGGGGAACGCGCCGAATTGAAGCATCTCAGTAGGCGCAGGAAAAGAAATCAAATGAGATGCCGTGAGTATCGGCGAGAGAAAACGGCACAGCCCAAATTGAAACCTTTACCGATAAGGTAAGGGTGATGTGATGTTTTGGAAGGCTTCATTTTCCCCCACGCTTGAGAAGTTGAAGTGGGCTGGAACGCCCCGCCGTAGAGGGTGATAGCCCCGTAAACGTAATCAAGATGGGGGAGAAGCCTTTCCAGAGTACTGTAAGCTGAGTAGCTTGCAGGAAGATGGGGGTCATTAGCCTCCAAGGCTAAATACGTCCCAAAACCGATAGCGAAGAAGTACCGTGAGGGAAAGCTGAAAAGCACTCCGGAAGGAGGGTTAAAAGAGCCTGAAACCAAGCAGCTATAAACGGCATGGCCTGAAAGAAAGGAACCTTCCAAAAACCCCTTACGGTGACGTGAGGGGTCATGGAAGGCGATCAGGGTCATGCTTTACGTCTCGAATCATGGGCCAGGGAGTTTATAGGTGTGGCAAGCTTAAGGGGATTACCCCCGAAGGCGAAGGGAAACCGATGGTCCGCAGCCGTTTGGCGAGGGACAGGATATGAAAGTGTCCGTAGTCACACCTATAAGACCCGAAGCCAGGTGATCTAGCCCTCGGCAGGGCGAAGCCAGACGACTGTCTGGTGGAGGCCCGAAGGGTTCCTGACGTGCAATTCGGTCCCATGACCGGGGGCTAGGGGCGAAAGACCAATCTAACCTGGCGATAGCTGGTTCCTCCCGAAATAGCCCGCAGGCTA
>JAOZGF010000044.1 GCA_027491845.1 Thermoproteota archaeon
GATTCCCTTCATTTCAGTAACTGGATCATAGACTTGTAATATTTTTTCAGGACCCCACTCATCTAAGAATTCTTCTATATAAACCATTTCAATAACACCTTTTACACCTTTTTCCGTTAACTTCACAGTTTAAGTAGGTTATTTAGGCCATCAATCTCTTAATAAAAAATAACTCCGTAACTCTCCAGAGAATTAATTTATCCTATCGATAGTGGAAGAACTAAACCTTTTGATGAAGATCAAAAAGGCGAAAGTTTTCTCGAGGTAACAGGTTAGAGAGCCTTATTGTAAATTAAACAGGTTCTTTACCTTACTTTTCACGTTTTGCTTACTCCCAATACAGTTTTGGTTACTTTTCCGTATCTTTCGGCTCTTGTTGCTTTCCACTTTGTTTTCCAGATATATGTTTCCACTATGCTCTCCACCCGCACGATATCAAGTATGAATCGATAGATCCAAACGTAGAAAGGCGTATAAATCGCCAATGCCTTCCTTTCTTTGTCTAAATGTAATGCCAGTATGGATATGAATGTTTCTATTATTGTTAAAATAAGGAAAAGCAAGGTCAAACCAATTAGATATCTTATTTCTCCTAGAAATATCCCTTTCACTAAATAAATTACTGTAAGTATCCCTGCCCCTATTTCTATTACAGGCATTAGAAGCATGCTTAAGATCATATATTGAAGCCCTATTGCCCCGAATGTTTTGAACTTGGTAACGTATTTCCTGTGTTTTAATATGTTTTGCATTACTCCTCTATACCACCTTTTCCTCTGTTTAAGTAAGTCACTGAGGTTTTCAGGTGCTTCAGTGTAAGCCTTCCCTTCTGAAGAATAGATTACTTTTCCCCCTGTTTTAACTAATTTTATTGTCATGTCCATGTCTTCTGTTACTGTGTCTTTTGTGAAGAGCCCAATCCATTTGAGCGATCTTTTCCTCACGGCATTTATTGATCCAGGGAGCACGAGGACCGTGTTAAGTAGGTCAAAGGCCCTTCTTCTGAGGTTTAATCCTCTGACGTATTCTAGTGCTTGAAGCTTTGTTATCAAGTTTATTTGGTTACCTACTTTGACGTTTCCCCCAACACCTATCACTCTTTCGTTTTGAAAATAGGAAACTATTTCTTTAATTGAGTTTCTTTCAAGCACAGTGTCAGCATCAACCATTACAAGTATTTCTCCTTTTGAGTGAAGTATCCCAGTGTTTAGAGCAGCTGCTTTACCACCTTTAGGCTTATTTATTAACTTTATTTTTCCTTCTTCAACGTATGAGGATAACACGTCGGGTGTTCTGTCAGTGCTTCCGTCGTTCACCACTATTATTTCTTTATTTCCATAATTAACTTCAAGAAGCGAGATAATTGTTCCCTCAATGACTTTCTCTTCATTATGGGCGGGGACAATTATTGAAACAGGTATTTCATAGGTCAACGGCTTTTTTCTTCTCTTGTCAAGGCGTGAGTGATATATGCTCAAAGGAGTATAAGTTAATTCATTGAGGAAAACCAGGAAAATAAAGGTAAAGTAAAAATAAAACAAGACAGGGTTTGAAACCAGGGCATTAGTTGCTTTTTGAATCAATTTCTCAGTAAAGCTTAAATTTCCCTTGACCTGCTCAGGCGATCTTAAACTAGAAACCTCAGGCGGTGGAATAGCTAAAAATGGATGCAGAAAAACATAGACTCCATAGAAAAATACTGTTGTCCATAAAAATGAAAAAAGGAAGAGCGCAACAGCTTTTTTAAACGTTCCATCTTTGTTCTCAGTCAACCCTACACGCTTCTACTTTATGTATGTTAGTGGGGTTTTTATAGTTAAGCTGTGTTTAAAATTTTTCTAAGTTTAAAGTCACTAGTTTGCTGAAATCAAGTTAGTTGATAAATAAGAGTTTCAAGGGATGGACATGTCTAGAGAACTTAATTTGACAGAATCCCAACGTTCAAGGACGTCATTCAGCCTATCAAGGAGAGAAATAATTAAGGTTTTTACTTCATTTTCGTTAGGTCTAGTTTCAGGTTATTTTTTTGCCTTTGGCGCTGAGTGGCGACAGAAAAAATTTTTCGATATGGGAAAGAAATATTTTGTTGAAATACATGATGTTTCACCTCAGTTTTTCAGGAAAGGCTACGTTGAAGACTGTAACGATGCTTTAGATAACGTAGGCATAAATAAAAGAGCTTATTTTATAATTCCTGGGGAGGAAGGGAATGAAGAGGCAATGCTGAAAGACTATGAGTTTTGCAAGTATTTGAGGCAGAGTATTGTAGGTAAATACAAGATAGGACAGCATGGGTTAACCCATGGGCAAGGTGGGGGCGTCTTTGAATATACTTACTTGAATTACCAGGAGTCAAGAAATAGAAACCTAAAGGGGATAAAAATAATTGAGTCGGCTATAGGGGTTAAACCGGACAGGTTTTCGTTTCCTGATTGGAGCAAGAACGCTGAATCACTTAGAGCAGCTATAGACCTCTTCGCTTACCTATACGATGAAAGGGTTATTTTCCACAAAAAGGAAACAGTTGAAGCCATTGTTTCGGAGGCAACCTTTTTCACGTGGCAAATCACAAGTTTAGAGGAAGCTTATTCATCTTTCAAGGCACACATGAAGAAATTTGAACCAATTTTGTTCAGGTTATTGATACATGTTCAGGATGTCGCTTCAAACGATTTCCAGCCTTTACTTTCAAAAGTGATTTCCCATCTTGAGGATAAGGGATATTCGGAGTCCTTGATCGACGAGTTT
>JAOZGF010000051.1 GCA_027491845.1 Thermoproteota archaeon
AATACCTTGCTCCTGAGAAAGGGGCTGAAGTTGAGGGCTCAATAGCGCAGAAGGAAGCGAAGAAATCTTTGATAGACGCGATAAGCCAGGCTGGAGGATACAACGTGGGCTTCATCATAATGACCCAGAGGCCTGCATATGTCTCAAAAAACGTAATATCCCAGTGCAATTCTGTTGCTTGCTTTAGGCTTAAGTCAGGGAACGACCAAGACGCAATACTCCAATACACCGAGTACGGGTCGGAAAGACTGAGGGATTACCTGCCAGGGCTAGCTGATCATGAAGCAATTGTCTGGGGCCTGTCAATCCCAACACCCTTCCCTGTGATCTGCGAATTCAAGGTTGTAGCGTACCCAAGGAAGGCAAGGTTCTTTGCAAGGGAGGCATGGAGTAAAATGGAATGTCGCCGAGAATAACTTGAACATTGCTCTACTTGTTCCAAATATCTAGAACGCAGGTGCCTGCCCTAGAACAGGAAGCTCAGCCTTTAAAGACGCTTATCCTTGCAAGGTTTGAATGTGCTTTAACAACAGAGTCAACAACGTAGTCGATTTCCTCCAAAGTGTTGTACTTGCTTAAACAGAACCTTATCGACCCATGTGCTTCACGATAGCCTAGTCCAATGGCCTGGAAGACATAGTCTTCCTTGAGCCTCAAGGCAGCGCAGGCTGAACCCGTGGAAACAGTTACGCCCAAAAAGTCAAGCTGTAAAGCCATGGCTTCACCTTCAACGTCAAGCAGAGACAAACAGGAAATGTACGGGCTTCTTCCCTTTTCAGGGCCAATCAACCTGGAATTCGGGATCCTTTCCAAAATGGACTTAACAAGCCTTTCACTGAGCAACCTAGCCCTCACCATGTTTTCCTCCATGTCCCTGAAACCTATTTCAGCCGCCTTAGCGAAACCAACGATCCCTGGAACATTTTCGTGTCCAGGCCTCAAATCTGAGAGGGAAGTGACGCCGTGCATCACAGGCTTAATCCTGAAGTTCTCTTCAACGTTAAGCGCGCCAACCCCGCTTTGACCATGTATCTTCCTGGAGCTCAGGCTGACCATGTCTATTTCAAGCCTGCTTAGGTCAAGCGGAACCTTTGTGTAGGAGGCAGCAGCATTGACATGGATGACTGTACCTTCATTTTTGTCCTTAATCACCTCGCAAACCTCCTTTAAGGGTTGAACGGTCCCTATGACATGGTTCACATGGCCCAAGGCAACCAATATTGTTTCACTGTTCAAGAGTCCCTCCAAGCTTTCAAGATCAATGAATCCTTCACAGTTAACCCTAACATAATCAACCTTGAAACCGTTCCTTTTAAGTTCTTCACATGCGTTAATAATGGACGGGTGCTCAATCGGCGTAGTCAGAACATGTCTGCCTCTTCCCTTGTTCGCGTAAGCCACACCCATCAAGGCTAAATTGTTTGACTCAGTTCCTCCAGAGGTAAACACAATGTTTTCAGGTTCAACGTTCAACGTCCCCGCAATCTTCTCCTGGCTCTTCTTTACAGCATCAACACACCTCATTCCAATGGAGCTTAGCCCTGAAGGAACAGCGTAATGGTTTTTCATTGAATCGGCAACAGCCCTTATAACTTCTTCGTCAACCGCCGTTGACCTGCAGTTGTCAAGGTAAACCTTCATTTTCCCTTCACCAAGTACCAGCCGATGGATTTCTTGTCCCTCAAAAACACCGATTTGATAATTCCCTTCCTCTTCAACCTGTGCAGATAATGACTGGGTGAGTCAGGGCAGCGAATGCCGATGCTCCTGATCCTTTCCTCAATCTCCTTCGTTGTTAAGGGGGAATCTGAGCCCTGGAGAAGGGTGACTATTATTTCCTCCGTTAAAGACAAGACAATTACCCCGAGCCAGTGATACTCCTTAAAACATCAAGGAACCTTTTTATTTCGTCAATGGTGTTGTAAATGTAGAAGCTCGCCCTAACAGTGCCCCTTACGCCAAGCCTCTTCACAAGGGGCTGCGCGCAATGATGGCCTGACCTTACGGCGATACCGTTTTCGTCAAGGATTGAAGCAACATCATGATGATTGAATCCCTCAACGTTGAATGAAATGACTCCAACAATCCTCTCAGGATCCCTTGGACCATAGACACTTACTCCCTCCATTTCAAGCATTTCCTTCAGGCAATAACTGGTTAGTTTTTCTTCGTGCTCCCTCACGTTCTTCATCCCTATTTCATCCAGGTACCTTATTGCTGCTGCGAACCCAACTGCCCCGGCGACGTTAGGAGTTCCTGCTTCAAACCTCCAAGGAGGGACGCTGTACGTTGACTTGTGAAGCGAAACCTCATGGATCATGCCACCCCCGAACTGGTAGGGTGAAAGGCTGTTCAAGACATCTTTTTTACCGTAAAGGACGCCTATCCCGGTTGGCCCAAGCATTTTATGGGCTGAGAAAGCCATGAAGTCACAGTCCAAGTCCTTAACGTTCACTGGCATGTGGGGAACGCTTTGGGCAGCGTCAACAAGGATTAAGCCCCCCCTGTCATGGACGATTTCACCTATAGCCTTAACATCGTTAATGGTTCCAATAACGTTTGAGACATGGGTTACAGCAACCAGCCTAGTTTTCCTTGTTATCACTTCATTCAATCCATCCAGGTTAAGGGTTCCGTCGGGCCTTAAATCAATGAACTTCAAGCGAATCCCCTTAAACTCCTCAAGGAACTGCCACGGCAAGAGGTTTGAATGATGCTCCATAACGGTGCAAACAATTTCGTCACCACTCTCAAGGCTCCTGAGCCCCCAAGAGAACGCGACGGCGTTTATCGCCTCGGTGGCGTTCTTAACAAAAACAATTTCCTCCCTGTCCTGGGCTGAAATAAAGCTTGCAACCGTGTCATGGGCCTCCTCGTAAAGTTCAGAGGCCTCTTGAGAAAGTAAATGCAAGCCCCTGTGCACGTTGGCGTTATGCATCCTGTAAAAACCAGATACAGCGTCAATAACCTGGATGGGCTTATGGGTCGTAGCCGTGTTGTCAAAATAAATCAGTTGTCTGCCGTTTATCTCTCTTTCAAGTATGGGGAAATCACGCCTAACCCTGTTAACGTCAAACATTTCTTCACCTTAAACAAAGGTTACAGTCCTCAGGAACCCTTGAAACAGACCTGTGAAGGCTGCATATACCTGCTTCTCCCCTGGCCAGTTCACATATCTGGCAGATTTCCTCCATTATTTCAACAGGCTTAACCTCGTTCCTAATGATTTTTTCAGCAAGGCTAAGTATCTTGAGCCTAACTACACTGCTTAACTCAACGCTTCTTCCTCTTTTCCTTCTAAGATACTGTGAAACAGCTGCCTGGGTTAACCCAAGCCTTTCAGAAACATCTTTCTGCCTCATTTTAAGCTCCCTGACAAGCAGCTCCCCAAGCTCCTTCCTTATAGACGGAAGAAGATACCAAACAACTATTTCGCAAGGCTGCTTCATTAACCCACCAATAAAATATAACGTCGTTAAAGAATTAAAAAGCTACCTCAAACACTAACCAAGGAAAAACACAGGGTTAAACAAGTTAAAATAAAAATGGAAAACTTGAAAAAGAAGCTTGAAAAACCAAGAAAACCAGAAAACCAGAAAAAAGAAAAACAGCAATGCTAAGCAGGAAAGGCTATGAGGGGCAGCCAAGCCTTAAAACCTTTAAGCCGCCCGCCTCCTTCCCAGTTTCCCTTTTGATTTCCTCTTTACCGAAAAAATTAACAGCGTCAACGATAACAGGGTTTTCAGCCATTAGTTCCCTGGCCCTCCTGAGTTTCAACCTTAAGGCATCATGTTTAACCAATATGACAAGGCAGTCGCAGTCCTTCAAGGAATCCTCTAAACAAGCCTCAGACCTTAAAACCTTCCCTCCAATCCTGATTTCCTCCACATACGGGTCAAAAACCCTTACATGGCAATTGTTCTCCAAGAAAAACTTTATGATGGGTATGGAGGGGGAATTCCTTGTATCTGAAACGTTCTTCTTATAGCTTAAACCGACAAAGCAAAACCTGCAGTCCTTAAGGCTTTTGCCTGCTGAATTAACCCCCAAAACAATTTTCTTAATCACGTGATCCACCATCTTCTCATTTTGTTCGCCGGCCAACTCAATAAAATGAGAGCTCAATCCAACGGTCTTAGCCTTATAGGACAAGTAGAAAGGATCTACAGGGATGCAGTGCCCCCCCACCCCTGGCCCAGGGTAAAAAGCCATGAAACCGAAGGGCTTAGTGGAAGCAGCCTCAATAGCCTCCCAAATATCAACGCCAATCCTCTCACAAATTAAAGCCATCTCGTTCACCAAC
>JAOZGF010000059.1 GCA_027491845.1 Thermoproteota archaeon
TTGACAGTGAAGAAAGTAGTTTTTTAAATTGGGACAAATTAATCTCACCCTCAAAAATTTCTTTGCCTCCTGTATCAGACAATGATCCCTGCCATTTAGCGTTTACATCAGGTTCTACGGATTTACCTAAGCCAGCCGTATTGTCCCATGAACCTACTTGCAAGGCGATAAAATTCATTGCTAAGCGCTTAGAGATGAGCTCTGAGGACACAACACTAGGCATAACAACGTTAAGCAGTTCACACATACTTGTTTATAGCATATTACCTCAAATGTATTGCGGCGCTACAATCGGAATATTGGAGAAATGGGATCCTGTTATTGCTTGGAAAATTATCCTTGAAAAAAAAGTGAAAATTGTTTCAGGCACCTCACTCCTATTAGATGAACTAATTAATGAAGCACTTAAACTCGGGATTAAGAAAACAAGTTTAAGGTTTATCTTGGCGGGAGGTTCGCCAGCTTATTCTTCTTTAAGAAAAAAATGGGAAAAGATAGGGGTTAGATTAGTTGAAACATATGGCATGAGCGAACTAGGTGGATCTGCAGCACTAGGTTTTCCGAGAGACTTTAAAAGTCAACCAACTAAATTTTTCAGAAACATACCTCCAATCGTTCCTCCTCCAGAGTATAAAATAATTAAAATAGTTGATTCATCTGGAAATGAGGTACCACCAGGTGTTCCAGGGGAAATATTGATTGGAGGGGGACATATGTGGGGATACTGGGACATGCCTGACGAAACTGGCCGAGCGACAAAAGACGGATGGTTACATACAAACGACATAGGTTACGTGGATGAAGAAGGAAACCTTTACTGGCTTGCGAGGAAGAACGAAGTTATAATTAAAGAAGGAAACGCTGTTTATCCTAGAGTGTTAGAGGAAGTTCTTCACTTGAACGAAAAAGTTTCCCAGGCCCTTGTTATGAGTTTTGAAAGAAACAAAGGAAAAGTAATTGCTTTCGTTGTTCCTTCCAAGAATTCGTTCATTGATCCCGAAGAATTAATGGAGTATTGCAGGAAAAATCTAGGTTCAATGTGTCCAGACCAGGTTAAAATAATTGAAAAACTCCCTCGCACCCCTTCGGGTAAGATAGATAAACTGAAACTTAAGGAAATGTGGGCCTACAAAAAAGTAAATTTGTGATCCACATGCTTAAAACTGTTTTAGGTAAGAGAATTTAGTTGGACCCGTCGTTTCAAAAAAAGAAGTCAATTGTCAGAGTTTTGATAATTCTCTTTAACAAGCGTCTGAACAGAATTGATGAAAAATGAAGCTTTATGGTTATATGGGAAAACATGTTAGAGTGGATTTAAGCAAGAGAAAGGTGAAAGTAAATAATCTAAAGTTTGGATTGGCTAAGAATTACTTGGGCGGGACAGGTTTCAGTGTCAAAATACTTTACGACGAGCTAAGCCCAAACGTAAATCCATTAGGGCCTGAGAACAAACTAGTAATTGCAACAGGCCCACTAACGGGAAGTGGTTTCCCCCCTTCAGGAAGATACATGTACGCATCTCTGTCCCCCTTAACCAATATATGGGGAGAGTCACATGCAGGAGGTTTCTTCGGGGCTGAAATCAAATATTGCGGATATGACTACTTGCTAATTGAAGGAACTGCTGAAAAACCTGTTTATCTTTATCTTTCCGATAAGGAAATTAGTGTTCGAGACGCTAGAGATATCTGGGGGAAAAACACCGTTCAAACAACTAAAATTCTCAAGGAAGAACACGGTAAAGACGCTAAAGTAGCTTGTATAGGTCAAGCTGGAGAAAATCTCGTTCGATTTTCAAGCATAATAAATGACTGGTACAGAGCAGCTGGCAGAACAGGAATGGGCGCTGTAATGGGTTCAAAAAAACTTAAGGCAATTGTTGCTTTCGGAGCTTCCGAAGTCGAGGCATATGATCCTGAGAAATTCTATGAAGTAGTTGAGGAGGCCAGGTATTTGTCCAGCAAAGGAAAATGGGGGGAGGCCGCTGCTAATTCCCTGGGGAAGTACGGTACACCTAACCTAATTTACGCAATGAATGAAATAGGCAGATTGCCGACTAGAAACCATTACACAGGAGTCTTCAATAAAGCAAGCAAGATAGGTCCTGAAATAATAAGGAAGAAATACAGGGTTAGGAGGGAATCATGTTTAGCATGCGTCATTGCGTGCAAATACATTTCAGAGGTGAGGGATGGCAAGTATGGCGGGACAATCACGGGTGGGCCTGAATATGAATCAATTGTCGCCTTCGGCCCAAATTGTTTAAACGACAACGTTGAATCTATAATTCATGCCAACATGCTTTGCAATCTTTATGGATTGGACACCATTTCAACCGGCAAAGTTATTTCTTGGTTAATGGAGTGTTATGAGAAAAAATTGATTAAAAAAAGAGACGTAGACGGCCTTGACATTAAATGGGGAAATGAGGAAACAATAATTTCATTAATACACAAGATAGCTAAAAAGGAAGGAGTTGGAAGGATCCTCTCCCTAGGGGTGAAAAAAGCTTCTGAAATAATGGGTAAAGGAACTGAGAAATATGCAATGCACGTGAAAGGATTAGAGATCTCTGGTCAGGACGGCAGATCCCACAAGTCAGCTGGGTTGACTCATGCGATTTCGGCCAGAGGAGCTGATCATTTAAGGTCTTTATGCACAGTCGATGAGCTAGGTTACTTGGAAGTCGCAGAAGAAAGATTCGGGAAAGATAAAGCAAAAGAAATTTGCAACCTATTAAGTGAAAAATACAAAGGCTTGATCGTTAAGGATCAAGAAGATTTCTTTGCGGTTGTTGATTCGCTCGTAATATGTAAATACGGGACAATGTGGCCACCAATATTTTATTTCGATTTTCTAAGTAAGGTTCTTGTCCCATTAACAGGAATAAAAGAATTCGGCTTGATTAAA
>JAOZGF010000102.1 GCA_027491845.1 Thermoproteota archaeon
GATTATTTATTATGGCTACATTGTTCCTTTGAAGCCTGTAAAGAAGATCCATCCTGAAAATTATTTCTTCAAGGCTTCCCCTTCCAATGCTCCTAACAATTATCGCCCTTAAATCGTCCAGAGGATTCTCTCCAACCAGCGCTATAGGCTTAAAACCTACGGATGCAATGACTTCGTTGAACGAAAAGATTAAGGGTTCAATTCCCCTTTTGTTTAGAGCCTCCCTTAACCGAGAAACATGCCATCCTTCCTTAACGCGGCATATTATGCCGACAGCAGTTTCCTTTTTGTTCATTTGAATCAAACCTTAATAGTTGATTTTCCTGTCTTTTTTTTTAAAACTCATGTAAAAAAAGGCTAGGTTGAGGTTCAGGGTGTTTTAATCCTGTTTGAGCTAAATTTTTCCCGGTTGTTCAATGTTCAACGTAAAAATGACGTAAAATTTAAATTGGAGGAAAAAGCTGTAAAAAATTAATAAGTTAATGTTGATGTTGACTCATGGAGTTGAGAATTAGTTGAGCCTCATAAAGCTTAGACTAGCGATGATCGGAACGCTAACGGCAGTAATAGGTTTAAGCACCCTTGCCTTCGCAATAATTTTAAGCTTAGTGGGAGGCCTAAACATAGGTGCTCTCATAATGCTTGTCGTCATGTTCAACGTCGGACAGTGGCTTTTCTCGCCCTACATTATTGAGGCGATTTACAACGTCCATGAAGCGACTGAGGGAATGTATCCCGAACTTCACAGGATCCTGGGGAAAATTTGTGCAAAAACGGGTTTAAAGAAGCCTAAATTAATGGTTGCAAACATAGGTATACCCAATGCCTTCGCCTACGGTTCACCCTTAACAGGTAATAAGGTTGCCGTTACCACAGGCTTACTTGGCGAGCTCGAGATGGAGGAGGTTGAAGCTGTTTTAGGCCACGAGCTAGGCCATCTCAAGCACAGGGACGTTCAAATAATGATGTTCGTATCCATCTTACCCGCGTTACTTTACATCCTTGGCCGAGTCCTGATTTTCTCTTCTCTCTACGGTAGAGGTGAAAGAGATGAAGGAGGGGCTGCAGGTGTAGCTATAGGCGCTGTAGCATTGTTCCTTTACTTCATACTTAACTTGTTCATCCTTCACTTAAGCAGGTTAAGAGAGTACTACGCTGACAGGCATGCAGCCTTGAACGTTGAAGATGGAGGCAGAAAACTTTCGGAGGCGCTGGCTAAAATATCCTACTTCACGTCGAAACTGACAAAGGGCGTAAACAAGTCAATGCAATTGTCAGGCTTCAAGGCACTGTTCATCTGTGACCCAGACACTTCAGAGAAGGATTCAGCCATGATATCCCTTATGGACAGGCACGGTGACTCAGAGCTCGTGGACAAACTGTTAAGCAAGAAAATAACTTTTCAGGAGAGACTGATGGAAATATTTTCAACGCATCCCTTGATAACCAAGAGAATAAGGGCCCTAAGGCAAATGTGAAAAAAGGGAAACGAAAGATAAATATCTCAGGTAACCGAAAAAAATAAAAGGCTTCTCCTATTGATAAATGTGTAAAAACTGGGTTAGTGATGAAAATGAACAAGGACAAGGTTATGGGCGCCCTAATAATTGTTGCTTGCGCAATAATATTCATAATCTACACGGCAGCCATCTTCCTGTTGGGTCCTGAGGTTAGGATTTGGGCTGTCTCAATCACAATGTACGTTGCAGTGATTGTCTTAATCGCCCTGGGAGGATGGATAGGTTACTCCTTGCTTACGACGCCTAGCATAGAGGAAATAGAGTCAATTGAAGGGGAAGAAGAGAAAGAAAAGAAGGAAGCAAAGTAACCAGAAGAACAGTGCCTGCAAATGTCATTATGGGAAATAGGGAGGAAAACTGTTAAAGGATCAATTATCATAGCTATAGGCAACATTTCAACCCTTGCAATCAGTGCAGTGGGGGCCATAATCGTTGCAAGATTGCTTGGCCCTGAAAACTATGGGTTATACAGTACATGGTTTTCCTTGGCGTCGCTCTTTTACTTGTTGGGTGACTGGGGGTTAAACGCTGCATCCGTCAAGTACATTGCAGCCTACCTAGCTGAAAACAGGAAGGAGAAGGCAGGGAGTAGCTGGCTGATAATTTCAGCCTGGAAACTTCTTTTTTCACTTTTAACCTCACTAATCCTTTTTTTCTCCGCGGAATGTCTTTCAATAAACATTTACAAAACAGAAAGACTAGTGTATCCCTTGAAAGTCGGTAGTTTGCTTGTTTTCGGCCTAGTCATGATTGGTTACGGGTTCTCAATATTTCAGGCTCATTACGAGATGGCGATGATCAGTGAAGTCAACGTTCTTCAGGCAGTCATAAGGACGATTACGTCGCCTTTATTAATAGTGATAGGCTTCGGCTTGATGGGGGCAATATACGGACAAGTTTTTTCTTATTTGCTCCCCTTAGTGGTTGTAGCCTATTTTTTCCGTTCAATAAAAAGGAAAACCTATGAAAACAACTTAGGCGAGACAGGGGCCCTTGAGATTCCTCCTGCAATGTGGTTGGAGGAAACGAAAAAATTTTTTTCCTATGGTTTCCCCCTGGCGGTTTCCAACATTGCCTATTCCTCATTTCCACAAGCCCTATTCCTCATGTTAAGCATTCTAAGCACCTTTGAACAAACAGGTTACTTCACAGCCGCATTCAGGATAACAACGATCTCAGCGATGATCCTTTACAGCCTTGCAACCTCTCTTTTCCCTTCCTTCGTGGAGATAAGCACCCGTGAAGACCGCGATGAAGCATTGAACCACTTTTTCTCTAGGGTTGTGAACTACTCAGCAATCTTCATATTTCCATTGGGCGCTGGAATGACTGCACTGGCTTATCCCATAATAGGTTTCCTTTACTCACCCAGTTTTCTCCCGGCTTCTCAGCCACTGATTTTTTTGGGTTTGGCCGTCATGATTAACGGGCTAGGCCAAGTTACAAATTCTCTTCTAGCAGCAATAGGGGAGACAAAGAAAGTTGCCGTTATCAATGTTTCAAGGTTATGCATGGGCGTCGGAATGAATTTTTTACTCATTCCCTTACTCCAAGCAAGCGGGGCATCCATATCGGTTGTCTTCGCCGCTGCAACGGCGGCGTTTTTAGGCTTCCACTTTGTCAAGAAGGCAATAGGCTTCACTTTAGACAAAGGAAAAATATTAAGGATATTTTTTTCGTCCCTGTCAATGGGTTTAAGCGTCTTGGTCGTTGATTCCATGCTGGAAAACTTTGTTTTGAGCGTTATTGTTTGTATACCGCTGGGAGCGATTCTCTACCTTCTTTTTTCCCTGCTTTTCGGGGGGATAAATAAGAGGGATGTTGAAGAGCTAAAGAAAATAGTTGGGTCAAGGGAAAAATACAGGAAGATTTTCTTCCCTATTTTAAACCTTCTCTACGATTTTTCAAGGGATTATTAAAGGTTAAAGGCGTAAGGGAGTTTACAGCTATTGTGGAGGCGCTTTAATCAGCCCCTTCCTCATTAGTATCTCAACAGATTCCCTTGCGTTCTTGATTATTTGGGTTGCCCTTTCAAAGAGTTCTTGCCTGCTTAACTTAACCCTTGCAACACCCTGTTCAATGGATTTCAATGCACAGGCCACAGCTTCCCTTGGGAAAACCTCCCACTCATCCATCCTTGGAACTATGTCGTCTTCTCTTATTCCTCTTTCCTCAGCGAACCTTGCAAGCTCTGTTCCAGCCGCTATACACATGTCATCCGTGACCGTTCTAGCCTTAACGTCAAGCACACCCCTGAATATCCCTGGGAAACCCAGTGAGTTGTTTATTTGGTTCGGGAAATCCGATCTTCCCGTTCCAACTATCCTTGCACCAGCCTCCTTAGCATCCCAAGGCCATATCTCAGGTATTGGGTTTGCGCATGCGAAAACTATTGCGTCGTCGGCCATTCCAGCCACCCACTCCTTCTTAATGACGTTCGGCCCAGGCCTGGACATCGCTATGCATATGTCTGCGTCCTTAAGGGCCTCCCTTATTCCACCTGTCCTGTTTTCGCCGTTTGTTTTAAGGCAGAAATCCCACTTGTAAGGCTCTCTTTCCTTGACTTCCTCAATGTCCTTCCTGTTCCTGTGAAGTATCCCCTTACTGTCAACCATTATGAGGTTTTTAGGCTTGACACCGGCCTTCATCAGGACGATCGCCCCCCTTGTGTTGCTCGCCCCAACGCCTATCATGGTTATGAGAACGTCTCCAAGTTTTTTCCCCACTATCTTGAGGGCGTTCAGGACAGCGGCCAACACGACGGTGGCAGTCCCTTGTTGGTCATCATGCCAAACAGGTATGTTAAGTTCCTCCCTTGCTTTTTCAAGTACATAGAAGCACTCAGGCTTACTTATGTCCTCTAGATTTATTCCTCCAAAGGAGGGAGCTATCCACTTGCAAGCGGTTACAAGCTGGTCAGGGGTTTTAACATTAAGGCAAAGTGGAAAGGCATCCACTCCTCCTAGGTACTTGAAAAGCAATGCCTTACCCTCCATCACCGGTAAACCTGCCTCAGGCCCAATGTTTCCCAGCCCCAGAACCCTTGAACCATCTGAAACAACTGCGACGGTGTTCCACCTGTTCGTGTACTCGAAAACAAGTTCCTTGTCCTTCTCTATCTCCCTGCAGGGCGCGGCAACACCTGGAGTATAGTAGATGGCGAAGTCGTCGAAGGAAGTGACAGCGCACTTAGGCATAACCTGCATCTTGCCCTCGTAAAACCTGTGGTAAGTTATAGCCTGTCTTGAAGGTTTCTCAGCCCTCCTTAAAAGTTCCTCGACACCATATTTCTTCACAGCAACACCCCCTCATTCCTTTCATTCAAAACCTTAAAATAACTGGGAAACCTATTAAAAATAGGAGGTATAAGTTGACGCAGGCCCCTGCTTAAAAATAAATTGGTTATTTTTCCCTGGAAACCTGAAACCCATCTTTCAAATAGGGCTGAAACAGTCTGAGGAACATGATATCATTTGCAGAAAAGAAATACACGAAAGAAGAGGTTTTCAAACGGTTAAACCCATTGGTTAAGGAGTGGTTTAACTCAACATTTGAAAACCTAACCCCATCCCAGAGTTACGGCTTAATACCTATTTTCGAGGAGAAAAACGTGCTTATATCAAGTCCAACAGGCACAGGTAAAACCCTTACAGGCTTCCTCTCCATAATAAGTAAGCTCTTAACCCTTTCAGAGAAAGGCGAACTTGAAAACAGGGTATATTGCATCTACATTTCCCCTCTTAGGGCCCTTTCAAACGACATATACAGGAACCTGGAAACCCCATTAAGGGGAATAGTGGAAATAGCTGAAAGAAAGGGGGTTAAACTCCAAGAAATAAGGCATGCAGTTAGGACAGGCGACACTTCCCAGTATGAAAGGCAGAA
This sequence comes from Thermoproteota archaeon, assembly GCA_027491845.1. Taxonomy (GTDB): domain Archaea; phylum Korarchaeota; class JAOZGF01; order JAOZGF01; family JAOZGF01; genus JAOZGF01. Next base: position 5,406 of record JAOZGF010000102.1, read on the forward strand.
AATGCTTAGGAAAACACCCCACATACTTATAACAACCCCTGAATCACTTTCAATAATCATTAACGCAAAGAGGTTCAGGGAAAAACTGAAAAACGTTAAGTGGGTTATAGTGGACGAAATACACAGTCTGTGCGAAAACAAGAGAGGAACACACCTGGCGTTAACCCTTGAAAGGCTTCAAAACTGGTGTAACAAAAAATTTGTAAGGATAGGTTTGTCAGCAACAATTCATCCTTTAAAGGAAATAGCTGAATTCCTTGTGGGTTACGAAAACGGAAAACCAAGGGACTGCCTCATAATAGACGTAAACTACATAAAGCAAAAGGAGATAAGGGTTTTCACGCCTGTTAAAGACCTTGTCTTCGAGGACCCAGAGAAAACAACGGAGAAAATGTATGAAAAAATAATGGAGCTCGTAAAGAGACACAGGACAACGCTAATTTTCACCAATACAAGAAGCGGCACGGAAAGAGTTGTTTTCCACCTTAAAAAAATGCTTAAAGACCAAATTGAAGAAATAACCGAGGAAGAAGTTGCAGCACACCACGGAAGCCTTTCAAGGTACGTTAGGTTTGACACGGAGAAAAAACTTAAGGAGGGAAGGCTTAGGGCGATAGTGAGCTCAACATCCCTTGAACTAGGCATAGACATAGGCTACATAGACCTAGTGATACAAATAGGTTCTCCGAAGTCGGTTACAAGGTGCCTGCAAAGGATAGGTAGAAGCGGCCATGCGTTACATGAAAAAACAAAGGGAATAATGATCTGCATGGACCTGGACGACCTGGTTGAGGTGGCTGTAATGGTGAAGGAAGCCTATGCAAACCACCTTGACAAGACGATGATTCCAGAGAAACCATTAGACGTGTTAGCCCAACACATCCTTGGGATGGCTATAAACAAGAAGTGGACTGTTGAGGAAGCCTTAAAACTAATCAGGCAAAGCTATCCTTACAGGAACCTGGCAATGGAGGAACTCGTCCAAGTGTTAAAGTACCTGTCAGGGGGACACACTGACTTTGAAGACAGGAAGGTCTACGGAAAAATTTGGTTCGATGAAGAAGAGGGGGTTTTCGGTAGGAGGGGTAAATTTGCAAGGGTAATTTACTCCTTAAACATAGGCGTAATACCTGACGAAGTGATGATAAAGGTGTACGATGAAAACGGGAAATACGTTGGAAACATTGAGGAAGAATTCCTTCAAAGGCTAATTAAGGGGGACAGATTCATACTTGGAGGGAAGGTTTACGAGTTCATGTCGGCGAGGGGCGCGAGAGCCAAGGTTAAACCAGCCTTCTCTTCAAAACCAACTGTTCCAAGCTGGTTCTCAGAACAACTTCCCTTAAGCTTTGACTTAGCCCTTAAAATAGGTGAATTCAGGGAAAAAATGTTTAGTTTCATAAAGGAAAAAAAGGAAAAGGCCGAGATAATAAGGTACATAATGGAAAACTGCAGGACAGATGAAAACTCGGCTGAATCAATACACAGGTACTTTGAGACACAATACTTATTCCTTAAATCCTTGAAGGTAAATTGCCTTCCAACCCACAGGAACATCTTAATTGAGGAATTCACGGATGAAAAGGGAAGGAAAAACATGGTTTTCCACACGCTATACGGTAGAAGGGTTAACGAAGCCCTCTCACGTGCATGCGCATACCTGGTGGGTGAAAAAATTAGGAGGAACATAGGCTTAACAGTAACTGACAATGGTTTCTCCCTAATAATACCAGGGAAAAACGCTCCAAACCCACTTGAACAACTTACCCCGAAAAACATAAGGGAGATCCTGGGTAAGGCCATTAGAAAAACAGAATTGATGAAAAGGAAATTTAGACATTGTGCTGTAAGAAGCCTAATGATACTTAGAAACTATAAGGGACATGAGATAAGGGTTAGTAGGCAGCAGATTAACGCGAATACGCTTCTCAGGATTTCTGAAGAAATACCTGGCTTTCCCGTGTTAAAGGAAACTTACAGGGAGATAATGGAGGATGATATGGACGTGAAAAACGCTGTAAGAGTTCTTGAAAAAATAAGGAAAGGAGAAATCAAGATTGCCAGGATAGAAACACCTGTCCCGTCCCCATTCGCACACAACATTGTTCTAGTGGGTTTAAGCGACGTTGTTTTAATGGAGGACAGGAAAGAAGCTTTAAAAAGACTATACGGCGAGATAATAAAGAAAATAGGCGTAAAAACAATGTACAAACCAACTGAACAAGGTTAAGAATGAAAGAATGAAAGAATGAAAGATGCGGGGAAGGAATGGGGAAGGGAAAGGCTTTGAACAGGATGAAGCTGACAGGGGACATTGAAATAATGGAAGACAAGAACTCGGTTTTCCTCAGGGACATTGGTGCAATAGTTTGTTCAGACCTACACATAGGCTATGAACAGGCTCTCCATGAAATGGGCGTTACGTTACCAGCCTCCCAGTACCCCTTGATAAAAAAAGAAATAGAAGAGACAATTGAAATTTACGATCCAGACACAATCATAATAAACGGAGACCTAAAACACGAGTTCGGCGAAGCAACTAGACAAGAATGGAGGGAAGTATTAGACCTCCTCAGCCTCTTCTCGTCCAGGAAAATAGGGGTGAAAGTCGTAAGAGGAAACCATGACAACTACCTCATACCGATACTAAAGAAGACAGGGGTAGAGTTCCACGACCCATCTCTTTCCATCGGGAAATACCTGTTCTTTCATGGACACAGGAAGGTAAAGGTAGAAAACGTGGAAGGTAGGACGGAAATCATGATAATCGGGCATGAACATCCTGCAATAGCGATAAGGGACGAGCTGGGGATAACGAACAAGTACAAGTGCCTTTTGGAGGCAAACTACAAACAACTGAGGCTAATAGTACTACCTGCAATGTCCCCAATAATGCCAGGCTCAGAGGTAAACTTCCTCGAGAAAAACCAGTTGCTCTCCCCCATTTTAAGGGAGGACGAATTGGAACTCAGCAGGGCAACGATAGTTGAAGGAGGCCTCTACTCCTTCCCCTTCGAAGAACTGAGAACAACAAGCCGGCCAAATAACATGGACAGCTTCAGTCCGCTTTAAAAAAAGGGGTTATTGGTGCTTAACGGTCAGTATAGCAAGCAATGACTGTAACGGCAGTTTTCTAAGCACCACCATGAACAGTCGCCCTATAAACATGTCCAAGGCTTCTTGCCATAAAGAGATAGGCTATGGGCACGATGAGTATAACCCCAAGTACAGGTATTATTGCGCCGATAAAGGAGATTACAAGGGCGATAATGTACGCAGCAATCCCCCAAGCAATGTAGTTAACCACGCCAACAGACTCTATCCTTCCAATTATTTCGTTGAACTCGAAAGCCGCTGAGAAGTAGCCTTTGAAAGCCATGTTAGCTATGGCCATCGCATAGAACAAGTAAAAGAAAAACCCTGCCACAGCAATAACCAGGAAAACCGCAAGGAAGGAAGTGTAGAAGGACGGGGTGAAGCGATACATTGGAGCCGATATTCCCACATAATACCTCCAGCGCAGGACGCCTGAAGAGAAAACATAACCAATAATGGCTGGAACAATGAAGTACACAATTGACACAGCGAAAACCTTTAATCCATCCACCAACATGTTCCCCCAGTCGCCGTATTCAACGGGTTTGTCGGACACCCCAACCGAACGAATGTTCCTCAATAGGTATCCGAGCGCGAGGAATGCAGGTATTATGAGGAAGGAGAGAATGACTAGTACCCCGAGCAGAACAGTCCTGCCGTAGTTTCTTAAAGGGAAACCTAACGACTCATTTATGTTTTCCCCCAGGTTTATTTTGCCAGGCTTAACAACAGGCTTAGGCTGGGAAGGAACAGCTGCAACCTCTTTAGGCCTGGCTGGCTCAATTATTTTCCTCAGTTTCTCCTCATATTTTTCCTTGAGTTCTCTGTACGTTTCTTCACTGATTTTCTTCTCAATATAAGATTCCTCAAGCTTCCTTAAAAGCCTCCTTATCTCTTCTTCATCCTCAGACATTACCTTTCCACCTTAACAGCAAAAGAACAACCTAATTTAAAAACTTATTTCTTAACATAACCACTAAACATAACCATTAAGTGCACGTGTTAAGCCGGACATTTCAGTTAACGGGGAGGGCCAAACAAGTGTTAGGTTCAAAAGCGTTTTCAGACTTAAACATAAAAAATGGTGGGTGTTTCAGCCTACTGGAGGAAG
>JAOZGF010000110.1 GCA_027491845.1 Thermoproteota archaeon
CCTCGCTGAGTTTCCCCTCCGACTCTTTCAGCAAAGCCCTTGCCCTTGACAGGCATTCCTCCGCTCTCCCACGGGTTAAGTTAACCTTCGAAATAAGTGGTTCCCCCCTGAAGAAGGATAACATGTATGAGTCTATTATTTCACTGCCTTCAGGCTTTGACAAGTACCTGAGGGAAAATTCAAGGGGGAAGGAAGAGTTGTTTAACCATAAAGCAATCCATCCTTTTCTTCCTGGATTAAGAAACATGTACGGCCAGTAAAGATCACCTGTTGAATTCATGACCCTGCTTAAAAGTTGGCATCTAAGTTTCCAAGCTGAGCCGTTCCCTATGTTCTTCACGCTAATGTTCACCAGGTAAGTGTTTTTGTTTAAGGGGGAAAGGGCAGGTGTGACTTGCAGGACAGGTTCACCCATGACCAAATTACCATAAAGGGACGGGTCAACCCTGACAACAATCTTCACTTTTCCCTCCCTTAATTCTATTGCTTTTTCGTATCCTCTCCCATAAACGTCCTCCCATTGAACTAGGAAAACAAGGCTTTCTCCAATTAAGCGGCTTCCGTCTATCCAGAAGCAAAGCCAGGTTTTTTCTCCAGGGTTAATTAACCGGTGAAAAAGGGTCTTGGACTCAGTTGAACTGTTTATGATGTAGGGGAAACCTTTGTTTGGGAAGAAAAGAAGGTTCACAGCAGATCCGTCGCCTGTGTTCTCAATTGACACGTTGAGTTTGCAGGTGTTGTCTTTAAGCGTGGTTGCAACCTTGAAAGTTAGGTTTGGGATGCCTACCTTAACGATCACATCTTCAAACATGGGTTTAAGGGGTTTTAATGAAAGCTTAGGCGACACTACGTGTTTTTCACAGTCAACATACAGCGGCTCAGCGTCTTCAGCATAAAACACTTCCTCGTTCTTTCCCATAAATTCTCTTAAACTATTTGGAATTTTCATTACAAGCATTTTCGCCTCTTTATCAACAGATTCCTTAACACTCCTATGAACACTGTTAATTATGCCAATTGACGATTGAAGCCAAACCTTGTAGCTTACTTTGGCGTTCTCCCTTACTGTCGGGAGGTTTAGGCAAGCTGTGTAATCATTTTCCTTTTTTAACTCAACAAGGTAATAATGGTTTCTCCTGTCGGTTTCAACCCAAAGCTTAACCCAGACCTCTGTCTTGCGTTTATCCTTGTTAAGCATCCTTAGAAGGAGCTTAAGACCATAATCTGCTTTTCCAGATCGCTTTTCCGCAATCAAAGTTGACTTTACGCGCGGTATTCCCTCAATTAATTCCTTTTTTTCCTGTGCTAGGCCTTGCAACCAGTTTAGCCACTTCTGTGAAACTTCACCCATTGAAAGATTCGTCACATCTTTCATTGACCGGTTAAGGGTTAAGCCCTCACCCATTTTCCTTAGGACGTTCAGGAGGCTGTTGAGGCTGAATTCTTCAATGAAAAAGTCAACGTAGGAGAAACAAACAGAATATGCAATGGATGGACCTGCTAAGTCCCAAAAGAAACCATTCCATTCATTTGTTAAGATTTCAGGCCTCGTTAAGCCAGCATAGTTAGCCCATGAAGCCCTCAGAAGCAAATCCTCCATGGACGACCTATTGGTTACGTAGGCTGCCACGTAGGTTGCCATTCCCTCATCCAAAAAACGATATTGCAAGGTGTTAATGGAGCCATTGGTTAAGTCAAAGTTTATTAAGTGAGCTAACTCGTGACAAACAACTTCTCCCCTTTCCACAGATGTTATGGAAACATCTATTTCTTTTTTGTAAGGGTTAAAGTGGGCGAAAACTTCGTAGACGTGGACTAGGTTGATGTTAATAGGTTGCTGAACCCCAACCTGGTAGAGTTGCGAAATGTTCTCGTAAAGAAGGTCCAAGTAGTTGACCAATTTAGAAGCATAGACTTCATCTCCCGGCAGGAATTTCACGGTAAAATACCTTGTGTTAATGATTTTTTTCGCCTGGCAAAGACATGTGTTGAGCGACGGTAAAAGGAGAGCCATCAAGAAGAAGGAAACAATGAGTTTCGTGTTAAGAGAAAGTTTCAACGAAACCATCTTCACAAATTAATTACTTTTACTTTTTAAAAGAAATAAAAAGGCTTAAGTGTCCTTTTTTTCACCCTAGTTCCAGGTCGGTTAACATGTATTTATCCACAAGGTCCTTTGCTTTTTCCCTTTTTTTCTGGTGCTCTACAAGAAACTTTGAAACTTTCTCTGCAAGCTCTCTCTTACATTCACCGCAAAGGAGTTCCCCGTTTTTACATTGCCTCTCCCTTTCAAACACTTTCTCATCGTCTTCCTCGAAAATGAAGTAGTAGTAAAGGTATATTGGGCAAACTTCGGGTTTGCCTCCAAGCCTCCTTTGCTCCTCAATTGTCGGCTGTCCACCAGTGAACGCATTCATTATTTTTTTCTCGGCCTCCTCTGGTTTATCCACAGTAAAAATACATGTTTCCGGTTCTGAGGCGGACATCTTCCCTTTAACGCCTAGACCAGGAATAAACTTTGAAAATATCCCTGCAGGCTTATAGTAACCCAGTTTCGGAGCCACATCCCTGGTTACCCTCCAGTAAGGGTCCTGATCTATGGCGCAGGGTATAAGGCATCTTAGGTTCCTGCCCTCTATCTTGCTTCCCAGGAAAGCCGGTGCTGCTTGAATCGCAGGGAAAAATATTATGCCGATGTTTGACTCATCTTCGAATCCAAAAACTGCCTTGGCAGTGGAGAAGGTAACTCTTTTAGCCACTGAAATAGCTAGCTCATACAGCAAGTGAATTGCCTTTATGTCTGAAATTATCCTTGTGTTCTCCGGTTTAAAACCCAGTGCAATTAGGTCAAGGGAGTTTTCGTAAGTGTAGTATAGTGCTTGTTTAACCGACAAATTTCTCTTGACAAGGAATTTTTCGTCATCGGTTATTTGGAAGTAGAGTGTTGCATTGAAAACCTTTTGAAGGTAACGTGTGAAGATCCATGGGACTATGTGTCCAATGTGGGTGTGCCCTGAAGGCCCTCTCCCCGTGTACAGGTAAATTTTTTCTCCCTTCTCGCGGTCCTCAAGCACCTTGTCAAAGTCTCTGTGGGAGAAAAATATCTTTCTCCGAAGCATGAAATGCAGTTCTCCAACCATCTTCTTCATTCTTTGAAGAAGTTCTTCGGTTAGTGGTTCTACGCCGAATTCCTTGATAAGCCTTGTATAGTCTATTTCTCCCCTGACCTCCCAGGGGGTCACGACCATCTCTTCTTTTTCCGAATTACTTTTCTCCACCCCTTTTCACCCGTTACCTACTAGGCCCACAGATCTCAACTCTTCAATCCTCACGGGCTTAATGTCCAGGACAGGTGTGTCGTTAAAGGCGTCCAGCCCCCTAACAACCAATTTATTTCCCTGCCTCCTTATTAGTTCAACTATGGTAAGGCCTATTGGGTTAGGTCTACATGGAGACCTTGTTGAAAACACCCCCTTCAAGGGACGTGTTAAATCTCTCCTCGGATGAACCTTTAAAGTTAACCTGTCCTTCTCCGAAACCTTGTGTAACCAAAAAATAATGTATAGATGCTTGTTTTCTTCTATTCCTTCCAATCCATCCACGTATTCATCATTTATCAATATTTCCGACTCAATTTTTTCCCATTCAACGTTTTCGGACGGGTAATCCACAATGTTCCGTATTTTCCCAATGACGTTAAGCTTCATGGAACCACTATCTTCATCCAGCTTCATTGGGATGGCGTTAAAGCCTTAACCGTCGGTTTTAATGTGACGCTGACTTGCTTGTTTATGGAGTTGGTGATTATACAGTATTTCTCAGTTAACTCTAAGGCTTTAAGGGCTTTCTTTTTTTCTTTGTTATTCTTAACTTCCACAGTAGGCCTAACCTCTATTTCCCTGAAAACAAAAGGTCCCTCTGTCTTCACTATTTTCCCTTCAGCCTCAGCTGTGTAGCTTTCAAACTTAACGTTAAGCCTGTCTGCGAAGTAAAGGAAAGTTGTCAGGATACAGCTGTTCACGGATGCAATGAAGAGTTCCTCAGGCGAATAATTTCCCCTTTCTCCTCCGAATTCAGGTGGAGTGGCGATTGTTAAGTCAGGTTTGTCTTCAGCAGAAACAGATCCTTTTTTCCCTCCAGTCCATTTAACTTTTAACTTAAAAATAAAGGATTTCTCCATGGTTCCTCCTCTCAATTCCCTTTTCCATTCCTTAACAACACATGGATTTAAAGGGTTTGAGCATAGGTCTTTATAAAGTTGTTAGTGGCTTACATGTCTTAGGTGTTGCCATAAATTTCTTTTCTTTTTCAACGGCATAAGTTAACATCATTAACATTAATTTGCTGGGAAAGGTGGAAAGATGGTGGAAAAGGTTTACTTCATCGATGAGGAAGCTTATCAAGAGATTGACAAAACCTTAAAGGAGAACCCCTACGAGGAAGGGTCATTTGCAAGGCAGGGATATGTTGTTAGGGATGCAAAGTCCTTGTTAAACAAGGGAAAGGGATACTATCTTTACATTGACGCACCAGAGGAATTCTTCGAAAAAAATGAGGAGAAAATTCTCTCAATAGAAGGCGTAGAGGAAGTTAAGGATAGAAACAAGGTTAAGGAAATAATTGACAGGATTAGGAGGGAGGAAGAATCGGCTGAAGAGGGTGTAGGAGCCATTTTCAAGTAGTTGTTTCATCCTTCATTTTCTGGATCTTTGACAAATGCCTTGAAATTTTAACGCACTCCTCACTTATCCTGTACAATTTTCCCTTCTCTATCACGTAATGTTCCGTGTCAAATTTCCCTTCGAAGTTTCTTTTTACGTCTTCAACAATGTAATGCATCTGTACGCAGTGCGGTGAACCGTCAACCGTTAAAACAATTATTTTACGCGGGCTTTTCATTCTAACCAAGTTTGAAAGCTTGAAGCCAACGGAATTCATGTGCTCCCTTTCCAGGCAGATTCCAAGGCAAACTGAAGAACCGGTCTTCCCCTTTAAATCCAGGACTTTTTCAGGGTATTCTTTTTCAATGCATGCCCCGCACAACATAAGTATGTCCCCCCTACCTACATGTCTTGATCCAACGTTCAGTTTAAGGAACTCCAAAAAACCTGTCTCTCCATTTCCCTTCTTTACCCTCACAATCATCACCTTACAAATACTAAAAGGAACTAACCACCGTAAATAACGGATACCTCCTTGAATTCAACTTCACGATTATTGTTCAGGTCTTCCCAGGAAAGAACCATTTTCTTTTGGTTTAAACCGGCTTTAGTGCTAAGTAAGTACAAGACAGCTGCCTTCGTTCCATAGCGAGTGCATCCAGCAACGATTAACACAAGTTTTTCTTCAGCCAACGTTAATGAGATAATGGAGTAATCCTTCCTAGCCCATTCACCGCTTTTAAAAACGAATTCCATGCCTGAAATACTTAAAATTATGTTCTCCCCTTCTTTCCTGAAGGCTATGCCGGCTTGCCCACAGTATTTCTGCGCCACCAAGCTAGCTATGGGGCCTCCAACCACAACCATGTGATCATCTACTTCGCAGTCGTACCTTGTTGAAAGTCTTCCACCCAGGCCTTGCTTCATTTTGTCAGCCAACTGTAGGTCAACTATGCTGCCGTAAACATAAGTTGAATTCTTGATTTCTCTTGAAAGGAAACCTCCAACAGTAGATGAGAATTTTGACACGTCTCTCTTTTTTTCGACAGAAGTTATGATGACTCTGATCATGTAGTTAACATCTGTTGAAGGCTTCCACCCGCCAAACGAGTTAACATAGCTTCTGTTTTGACTTTCAGAGGATTCATCATAGCCAAGCTTGCCTGAATAAACCTCAACTGCAACGTAAAAATCTTCCTTGAAAGTTAGGTTTCCCATGGTGAAGTCATGGGCGTGCCATCCAGTCCCCCTAACCTGAACAGGGCCTGAAGCTGCAAGAACTTTCAGGTTCTTGTCTAGAATTTGGATCCCGTATAAACCTGTCTTCACGTACATTTTAACACCGCTAACGTAACACTCGAAAACAGGTGTGAAACGAACGGCAAAAACACGGTTAAAGCCTGTGGGAACATATCCCTCCGGCGTACCGTCATCATAGCTGATTTCACGCGTTATCTGGGTGAAAGAAGGAGAACATGCTTCCAAGCTTAACAAAGCCACCAAGAAAAGAAGAAACTTTTTCTTCAACACATTACACCATCTAGTTTTAGCTTAGTAATGTAGTCCACAAAAAATTTTAATCTTGCCCATTAAGAAGCCCGCTGCCTTTAGGTTGAGTTAGAGGAGAAACCATCATTAGTCTTTTCAATTGTCTTTTTAACAACCTTTTATTTAAATTTTCATTCCAAGCCTTCCTGGTTAAAGACTATTTTGACGGTTTAGGAAATGAAGAAGGTAGAGGTAATCGGCTTAAGCGGTTTCCCCGCGGTAAAAAAAGGAGACAAAATAGGAGACATGATTGTAAGGGTGCTCAGGAAAAACAAGGTGGAGTTAAGGCCTAAAGACATATTAGTGATTGCCCACAAGATCGTGTCTAAATCTGAAGGCAACACAAGAAGGCTTAAAGACGTGAAGTACTCGTCTTTTGCCGAAAGAATAGGCAGAGAAACAGGGAAAGATCCTAGGTTTGTTCAGGTTGTTTTGGATCAATCGAAGAAAATCGTAAGGATAAAAAACAATCACATAATAGTTGAAACCCTTCATGGATTTGTGTGTGCAAATGCAGGTGTTGACAGATCCAATAGTTCAAATCCTAATGAAGTAGTTTTGTTGCCTGAAAACCCTGATCTTTCAGCTAAAAGGATTAGGGAGAGAATTAAGTTTCTAACAGGGGTGGACGTGGCAGTTATCATTTCAGACACTCATGGAAGACCTTTTAGGAGAGGTGTGATCAATGTCGCAGTAGGGATATCTGGGTTAAACCCATTCAGGGATTATAGGGGTAAAAAGGACTTTTCAGGCTATGTCATGAGAAGTACTGTGGTGGCTGTAGCCGACGAAATAGCTTGTGCAGCTGAGTTGGTAATGGGCCAGGGGGACGAAGGTGTCCCTGTGGTAATCGTTAGGGGGTTAAAACCATCCTTAAACGGACAGGATGCAAGGCAACTGGTAAGAACTGAAAGAGAAGACATATTTAGGTGAAAAACCAATTGCTTCAATATTGAAGCTTGTTAAGATAAGAGGGCCTGAGCTATCTTTACAGCTAGGACAGGGTGTTTAACCAGTTTGAAAGCTGTTTTTTTCAAGTTGAACCCGTTAGCAAGGTTTAACACGTCTTCTTTGTCTAGTAAGCTGGCTAATGTGTTTAGTTCCTCATCAGTCACCTTTTCAAACACCCTCATGGCTTTTAAGCTTCTTTTAATCCTTGCACCCCAATACTCCTCATACCTCCTCCTATAATCACTCAATTTTTCCTTGGAAAAATCTTCTGAAGCCACGGATTCAGCTGCAACTGAACCACATATTTTTCCTGCAGCAATGGATGAATGTATTCCTGCACCAGTGAACGGTATAACTGTTCCAGCTGCATCTCCAACGATCATTACACCTTCACCCACCATTTCGTTTGTTAACCCGCTTATGGGGACAGCTGACCCTGCCATCTCAACTATTTGCGCCCCCCTAAATTCATTTTTGTGGCTTAACAAGAACTTGTCAAGGTACTTCTTAGGAGGAACTCTTCTTACGCCTAGGCCGACGTTCGCCCTTCCCCT
>JAOZGF010000166.1 GCA_027491845.1 Thermoproteota archaeon
TCCTTAAGTGCTTCAGGCTGGCTAGTTCCAGTATTTCATTTACGGTCTTCATCCTTTCAGGTTTTGAAATACCTTTCATTTTTAGCCCGAACTCAATGTTTTCCTCTACAGTCATATGCGGGAAAAGCATATAGTCTTGATAGACAAAGCCTATCTCTCTTTTCTCAGGAGGGAGACTTGTAACGTCCCTTCCATCCAGTATTATTTTTCCCTTGTCGGGTCTGTGGAACCCTGCAATTGTTTCAAGCAACAAAGTTTTCCCAGACCCACTTGGACCTAAAATCACAAGGTATTCTTCCTTTTCAACGTTTAAATTAATGTTTTTCAAATGGAAGTTCCCCCATTCCTTCCAGATGTTTCTTAGCATCATCATTCTTTCTTCCACCTTGGAAAACGGAGGAAAGCGAAAATTAATAAGCAAATTATGATGAGCAGTATGGATATGGGTCTAGAAACAGACAAACCGAAAGTTGAAAATTTTTCCCAGATCAGGATGGGAGCAGACTTCGGAAAATACGCGAGTATTAAGACTGCGGAGAACTCGCTTATTCCGCGGGCCCAGCACAGAAGCAACCCGTTAAATATGTGTGGAAACGCAAGCGGAAATGTTACTTTTAAGAAAGTAACTTCAATAGAGGCTCCTAAGGATCTGGCCACGTTCTCAAGTCTAGGGTCAACCGATTTAAACCCTTCCCTTGCACTGTCCACAAGATAGGGGAAGCTCATGAAAAGCATTGCAACAACGACCCCGGCAAAATGGTCTTGGAAAATGACTCCAACTTGGCTTAGCGGTTGCCCAACTAAGCCTGACGGATTAAAAATTCCGAAGAGAGCTACCCCAGCAACTATGTGGGGTATCATAACAGGTATGTCTATGACCCCTTCGATAAGGCTTTTTCCTGGAAAGTTTTTTCTTGCTAGAACGTATGCAAGCGGTACTCCGAAAATAAACGCTAACAAGGTTGAAATCGTTGACGCTGACAAACTAATCCATATAGCCCCCACAACCCCTGTTTCACTTATTACTTTAAAAAAGGTTGAAATATCCTTAACTTGTTCAAGAAACATGTTTCCTATGGTAATACAGACGAAGAGAACGAGAACTAGGCCTGTAAAAAAGAAAAACGCAAAAAAGGAATTATGTTTCACAAACCCTTTCACCTCTAACTAAAGAATAAAAAATTTAGATTTCTAGAACACGTCTTAACCAGCTTCCAAGAAAGCTTCAGAGGCTTACCCCACATTCTTTACAAGGCCTCTAATCTCACTGGGCATGTTTCCACTGCCAAGAGTAGGGGTGAGGGGAAGCTGTCCACAGTTTTTAAGTATTTCCCGCCCTTCACTTCCAATTATGAACTTTACAAACTTGACGGCAGGCTCAGGGTGGAGGGAATTTAATGGAATGGTTATACCGTAAATAACAGGTTTTCCAACGCATTTTTTCCCTCCGGCCAGCGTGATTTCAACCCTACTGTAGAGTTCTTCATGTTCCGGAGTACCCAGGTTTATTTCGGCAGGCAGGGATACGAAGCTCAGGTTATGCTGTACAGCCACGCTCCTGTATTCAAACGCGTAATCAAGTCCCCCTTCCTCAAGGAGCGAAATAAGTTCCACTGACTTTGGCCTGATTACAATTTTCCTAGTGTTAGGATCGAGGTCTTCAGGCACCTTTATGGAATAAATATCGTCCTTTAATTCCTCCGTGACAGCTGTGTTCTCTAAAATCAAGTCGTCAAATATTGCTGGGTCATTGTAGTGGATTTCAGCAAGTTGTAACACCATTAGCGCCCGATAACCACAGGGATCAAGGTTTGGATTGGAAAAACCCAGGCTTACACCATTTTTCCTGATGATTTCATACCAGTTATTAGTGTTTACTTCGCTCGCATACTTACTCTTCTCCCGATTGTAGGCTAGAACCATTTCGTTCCTTGCGAACATTACATACCAGTCCGCATAATTTGGATACATCATGCTTGGAATTAGGGAGTAATCAGCAACAGCGATAACGTCCCCCTTCTTACCTATATCCGTTATTTGCCTAATTGCTTTAACGCTTCCCATCTGCTCTCTTTGCACGTCAATGTTTGGGTGAATTTTTTCAAATGCGTTTTCAATTGCTTGGAACGGTACAGCCAAGCTCCCTGCATGAAAGACTTTTAACTCCACTTTTTTTCTCTCATTTCTCCCCCTATAATTCTCCGTTTGAAAGAAAAGGGTTACAAGGATAATGCAAACTATTATTGATGGGACAAGAAAAGCTAACTTGTTTTCACTCATTTCAATTACCGTTATGTATAATTATACATCTCGACTAAAGTAATAATCAATTTAAAAATGTTAAAGGTTTAATTCAATTGATGTTAAAATCAAAGCAGGGAAACGCAAGAAAAGTAGCTTGTAAAATTTGGCTCGAGTACATGGGAAAACCAGTTTTAGGCAAGGGAGGAGCCCTAATACTGCAAGCCATAAAAGAAGAAGGATCTATTACAAAGGCAGCAAAGAAAATAGGTATGTCATATAAACACGTGTGGAGCTACCTGGAAAAAATGAATAAAATACTGGGGAAACCGGTGGTGAAAACCTATAGGGGCGGAAGGAAGGGAGGAGGGGGAACCCTGATTACGAGTTGGGGAGAAGAGATATTGAGGGAATACAAGAGGATGGAGGGATATGTGGCAGGGTTATTGGCAGATGAAGAATATTGGGAGGCTGTTGGCTTGAAAATCAGTGCAAGAAACAGTTTAAAAGGAAGAGTTAAGGAAGTGGAGAAGGGAGACGTAGCTGCAAAAGTCAAAATTGAAATAGAAGCCCCAACAACGATAACAGCATTAATTTCAAGGGAAGCTGTAGAGGAACTTAACCTGCAGCCAGGAGACAGCGTCAAAGCAATAATAAAAGCAACAGAAGTGATGGTTTCAAAGAAAGTTAAATAGGACTAAAGCGTTCCAACGAACTGTT
>JAOZGF010000168.1 GCA_027491845.1 Thermoproteota archaeon
TATGCCTTCAGGCAAACCTGTGAGGCTCAAAGCAATGGTCTTAGGTGGGCCGGAGACATGTTCAACCGTCACGGTGAAAACCGTTGTTTCGCCAACGTAAACCGTCGCCGAGGCAGGAGATATCAGGAGGTTAAAATCGAACCCGTGGGGTGGAGGACGGGGTCTAGGCGGCCTAGGCGGCTTTAAACCCGGCTGTTCTCCTGGAGTTGTGGGGGACGTTGTGACTCCTGTTTTTAAGGGCGTTCTTGAGATTGGAGGAGGCGTCTTAGAAGGAGGCTTAGGAGGGAGGGTTGAAGGAGTCGAAGGAGTTGAAGTAGCCTGAGTTGTCGATGGATAAGTAGGAGGTTGTGTAGGTGGAGTTGTTGTGGCAGGAGGAAGAGTTGGGGTTGTGAATGTTGGAATGGAGGTTGCGGTGGGAGTCGTGGTGGGAGCCGTGGGAGGGGGAGAAACAATTAATGTAATCGATTTTTCCTTAATAACTCCTCCGCTACTGCCCTTAACCTTTACCGTGTAAGTTGCCGCAGGGGTCAGGTATGATGTGTCTATTGTCAAGATGGATGTGAAATCAGGGACCTTAACGTTTTGACTGAAGGAATAGCCTGAGTTAGGCGGTAGGCCTGAGACGCTTAAGGTAACGGCAGAGGCAAACCCGAACCATGCTTTCACATTAACCGTGAAAAATGCTGTTTCCCCCTGGTAAACCGTTTTAGTTGAAGGAGAAACATCTAAACTAAAGTAAGGGGAAAGTGAGGGGGCAATGGGTGGCGTAATTGGTGGGTAAGCGGTGAGCTCCATATATGGAGCATATGTTCGCCCTTTCTCACACGAATAAAAATACCATCCATCTGAAAGGGAGTCCCTGTCCGTGGGATACTTGAGGGAAACCATGAAGGCTGTGAAGGATCTTCCATTCGACAAGTCATCTTTAACAGCGTCTGTAACGTCTATGGAAACCCATCCTGTACTTGGTGTGTCCGTGCCGGAAATAAGCTTGCCAGGGTCATTGCCGATTGATGTAGACCTGAAGTCGCTGGCGTCAAGTGTTCCGTAGTCGTCTATGTGGCGTACATAACAGTCGCCAAGTCCTGGGTTTGTTAAAGGACTAACCACGTCGCTTGAATGTTGATGGATGCTCTTAAACAGGTAGATGTAAAGTTTTGCTGAAGAAATTGTTGAGGGTGCACTTGACAAACTAAACCTCAGGAAACCCCTAGACTCATGGTTTCGACCTGTGTCCCCCACATAAATGTAGGTTTTCATGTTGTAAACGCTTCCGTCACTGTATACGAAGCCGTCTGCAGTGTTAGCGATGATTTTGATCGAGGAAGCTTTCACGTGTTCAAGGTAAAAGGGAAAAGTTGCAACCAGTAATATAAAACACATGAAAAACATGTGACTTCCATTCATTTTAAACAAGCCATTACCCTCCCTGATTTCCCTTAAACATTTCCTCCAAAAAATTTTTTCCAATTCACAAATTACCTTAAAAATTAGTTTTAACAAGGCCTCTTAGTTTTGATTTTTTTAGATTAGCATTAACAGTATTAACAGTATTAACACATCTACCCTTAAAACTTAAGTTTAAGGCTGATTATAGGACAAGAAAGTTTAAGTAAGGGTAGAGAACTTAGAAGTCGCCGGACTTCAGCGCATTAGCGGAATTGCATCAGTGTTTTTCTGTTGCCGGCATGAAGGAGGCCATCTTTGGCATCCTTTAACATGGACGGTTTTAACTAGTTCTTCGGTTTCTCCAGTTGTTTCTCCAGTTGTTCCTGTCTGCCGTTATTAAAACAACCCTTTTTTCTCAGCCAGGCCAAGTTCAAGAAGAGAAGTTACAGCGTCAACGGTGTTCTTTAAGCTTAATTGGTTGTTCCTTAAAATACAATTTCCAACCTCATAAACCAAGCGAGCCAGCGCTGTGATTGTTACATTTCCCCTGACGAAGTTCTTTCTTAAAGTCAAGGATTCCTCAGCGTATTCTTTTACGTTAACTATTTGGCTACAACGCTTGCATCAGTTACAAGAACTATGAGATAAGATATCACGGTTTCTACGTATTGACCACGCTGCCTTAAAGGCAACTATAAGGGTTTTCCTTCCTTACCTCTTTTCATTTACCATGAAATGGATGAATTCAGTAAGTCCACGTTCACTTTCTTCATTTCTTCCCTTAATTCCTTAAGAATCTTTATATAATTACAAATTGTCGCATCTTTCATCATCACAAAACGAAGCCCGAGGTTTCCTTGGCAAAGGTTATCTTGACCAAGGGAAAACCTTAAGAGTTAGGAGGTGTTAAACCGCGAGATTCTCGCCCAACTATTCTTGAATTCTTAAAAAAAAGGATTTTTATTGTGGTTGAACGTTTAAATTACTTACTTCAAAAATAAACAGGGTTCCCTGTATGTATGAGGAGATCTCTTTACCCTTCGAAACAAGGTATTGGCCTGTAGAGAAATATTTTGACATCTATGAGAAATCCATTGAAGACCCTGAAGGGTTCTGGGAAAGGGAGGCGAGGAGGCTTAGCTGGTATAAGACATGGGATAGTGTGCTTGAATGGGAGCCTCCGTTTGCCAAGTGGTTTGAAGGGGGCCTGATCAACGCTTCTTATCAATGCGTTGACAGACACCTGAAGACGTGGCGTAGAAACAAGGTAGCGATTTACTGGGAAGGAGAACCTGGAGACGTAAGGGTACTCAGTTATTCGCAGCTTTACAGAGAAATAAACAGGTTTTCCTCCGTTTTAAGGAACTTAGGCGTCAAAAAAGGAGACAAAGTAGCTATATATCTTCCAATGATACCTGAGCTCCCTATAGCTGTACTGGGAACAGCTAGGATAGGTGCAATCCACACCGTCATCTTTTCAGGGTTCAGTGCTTCAGCGTTGGCTGAGAGAATAAATGATACAGGTGCAAAGGTATTGGTGACTGCTGACGGCGGGTACAGGAGAGGCAGGATAATTGAACTTAAGAAGATAGCTGACGAGGCCCTGAAAAATACGCCTAGCATAAAGCACGTTATAGTGGTAAAGAGAACAGGGATAAAGGTGGACATGAAGAAGGGCAGGGATCACTGGCTGCATAACCTGCTCAGGGATGCTGAGGACTATGTAAGGGCTGAGCCTGTCGAGGCAACAGACCCGCTTTACATTCTCTACACCTCCGGCACAACTGGTAAGCCGAAGGGAGTTGTTCATAGCAATGGAGGATACCTTGTTTACACTCATTCAACCTTTAAGTGGGTTTTTAACGTGGGTGAAGAATGTGTTTTCTGGTGTACGGCAGACGCCGGATGGGTTACAGGGCACAGCTACATAATATACGGTCCCCTGAGTCACGGGGTTACACAGGTAATCTATGAGGGTGCACCTGACTACCCGAGGCCGGACAGGTGGTGGGAAATAATAGAAAAATACAAGGTAACTGTT
>JAOZGF010000157.1 GCA_027491845.1 Thermoproteota archaeon
TATGCTCAGGATCCTACATAACGTAACGGCTACGTCGCTAAATTCGTCGCAAGCTCCAAAAACAACGTATTTCCCTCCTCTTTTAAGGATGCATCTGCCTGCCCCAATGCGAGGGATCGTGCTTTCATCAACAACGTAATTACCGTTCTCTAAAATCCAGTCCCACACTTTTTTAACGATCAGGTATGGGTTTTCTTCTTCACCTTTTATCTTGAAGGCAAGCTCTCTCAATGTATTGTTATGGGTTGGCCAATAAAGGGTCCCCCTTGAATAATTCAGTAAAATGTCTAGCTCAGGCCAACGAGCCTGTTCTACAGGGAAAACGCCTGGTAAGCTGCTTGTAACGTTAACCAGGTACCTTGCGGAAATCATGATTTTCTCTTTTGGGGAAATGTTTCTTTTAACAATCACTGCGAAAAGGTTTCCGTCTTCGTCTGTAACAAACATTTCCGGCGAGGGATCCATGGATAAAAGGTAAGAGGACTGGTGTGTAAAATTTTGGGGCAATGCAACGTATATGAAATCTTTAGGAATCATTTTTTCATAGGGGTTTTCAATCATATAAGTTGCTTTCAATAGGTAGGTTGTCTTGTTTTTTTCTTCCACATATTTCTCTCGCTTCTCCGACTCCTCATGGTGACGGGAAAGAGGAAAGATTGAAAGGATTGAAAGAAGTACAACTACTGTTGCAATTACACATAAAAAAATTATTTTGTTCCTCATGGAAGGTATGTGTGTATAGCTTTTTCTTAAATACTTTCCCTTTTTAAGGCTGGTAATCATGTTAAAAGGGAAGAAAGGCCTCAGGCAAGTTTTAACCGAAAAACTCCGCATTGATGAAGGGAGAAGGGAAGTAATTGAACTCCTCCCTAGCTCTTATGATTTAATTGGAGATATAGCCACTGTAAAAATAAGGGAGGAAGCGTTAAAATGGAAGAAAGAAATCGGTGAAGCCATAAAAGAGATAAACAAGAGGGTTTCCACTGTTTTAAGGGTTTACGGTCCAACAACCGAGGTTTATAGGCTAAGGAACTTTGAAGTCATATGGGGTGAAAACAAAACGGAAACAGTGCATGTTGAGCATGGGTGCAGGTTTAAGGTGGACCTGAAAAAAGCCTTTTTTAACCCCAGGCTTTCCTATGAGAGAAAAAGGCTTTCAAACCTTGTTAAAAGCGGTGAAACTATTTTAAATATGTTTGCAGGAGTTGGAACAACGTCAATAATCATAGCTAAACATAGGCCTGACATTAGCAAGATATACTCTGTAGACATAAACATGGACGCGTACAGCCTAATGAAGGAAAACATAAAAATAAACAAGGTTGGAGACAGGGTTGTGGCTGTGTGGGGGGATGCTGCCGAGGTTGTAAGGAAACTCTTAAGAGGCAAAATTGACAGGGTAATTATGTTGCTGCCACGGTACGCTTACAGGTTCATGGGAGACGCCTTGTCTGCTGTAAGGGGAAGGGGGATGATTCATTATTATTCAGAGGAGGAGGCCTCAACGAAGAGTGAGGCCATTTCAAGGGCGGTTAACAGCTTAAAAAAACTATTGCCCGAAAAAATAAAACATGAAATAAGGTTTTGCAGGGTTGTTAGGCCTGTTGCCCCCTATCTCTACCATGTGGCAGTTGATGTGGAAGTATTCAGGGCCTAGGTTTTCTCGAAATGGACGTAGGCCTTAGGGATGTTCGGCGTCCCCTTCAAGTAAAAAACCCCTGTGTCACCGCTATACACCTTAACTTTCTCTGTTAATGCAACGTAAACACTTGACTCGTTAATTAACACATAGTCGCCTACGTTTACGAAGTGAAGCCCTACTTTGCTCAGGTTAACTTCAGGGCCGGAGTATGCAGGGCTTTTGAAAACACATTCTTCATTATTTATCATTTGGAAAACCAGGTGGATGGACGTGTTCTTGTCAACGTAGATTTCGACTGTTTTCTCGAAAGGAACCTGTTCAATTAAAAATTCAGTTGTTGGCGTGCTGCCGCAATATACTGTACATTTTCTTTTTTCATCTTGTTTTGTGATGACAATAGAGTAGTTCCCAGTTGTCCAGGGCACTTTTATTGTTTTATTAAGCCGTAACCCTTGTTTTTCATTGAAAAAAACGGATAAACTCGTCTTGTTAAAGGTCAACCATTCCCGTGGCGTTAAGTAAACATTTTCAGTTGAATCCCCCCATTCCTTGAACAATCCGAGGGTTAAAACAACATAAGAGCCATTGTCTTTCCCTTTCTCAATAACCTGAAACGCGTTAACCAGGTTATTTTTTGGGTAACGTATGCAGGGGTTCTCTATTAAACCGATCCCCTCAGATACTTCTGGGGAAACCCTTATGATAACCGGTTGGTATGCTCCAACTAGGTTGAACGACATTATCCAGAAAAGGAAAAATATCAGGATGGAAGAAAAAACACCTTCAGTAAATATTTTAGATGGAGAAGGAAGCTTTTTTAGGTCAACTCTCCTTATTAGTAACTGGGAAGATAAAAGGTAGAATGTTGCGAAGGTGAAGATTGAATATGCTGGATCCAGCTTGAGGGAACCGCAGATCAAGCCAATTACAACTGCAACTGAAACATGTACATAGAAGATCTTATCCCTTGGGCTCATAAACAACTCCTGGGGATTTATTGAAATGGAAATGAGCAACCTTGATATTCGTGGCATGGTTGTAGAACTTAAAAAAGTTTTTGTTGAAGGAAGAATCCTAAACGTTTACGGCTTAAATAATCGTAGGTTCTGGTTCACCGTTAAAACAAAGGACAAGAAAAAACTAGACATTGTTCTTGTTTTAGATAAAAATGAAAAATACATTTTCTATGACGAACCCACACAAAAACCGCCTAAACCTTGTCAGGCTGCAATGTCCCTGAGAAAATACTTAAAGGAAAGCGTTGTTAGAGACGTTTCTCAACATGGCCTCGACAGAATAATTGTTTTCACGTTGGAAAGCAAGGGGCAAACGGTGAAACTTGTCGCTGAACTCTTTGGTAAGGGCAATTTACTGCTTCTAGATAAGGAGCACATCATTTTGTTTTCCCTTAAGAAATTGAAGACAAGGGAAGGGGTAACATGTAAACACAGTAAATATGTTTATCCTCCTCCAAAAACGCTTTTGAAATGGAGGGACCCTATTAAGAATGAAAAGCTTATTTCTTACCTCTTACGCTGCTTAAACATTGGGCCAAAGGAGGCTGAAGAAATCTGTTTTAGGTCAAAGCTTAACCCAACTGAAAGAGTTAACGGGTTGAATAAGGAGTTAGATAAATTGAAAATGGAGGCACAAAAGTTTGCGGAAAAATATTCATGTTCCTCTTATCAGGGATACCTATACCTAAACGAGGCAATTGGAACTGTCTTTTTTTCCCCTATCGAACTGAGTAATTTGAAAAATGGATTAGAAAAAAGGTTTTCCAGTTTTAATGACGCCGTCAAAGAATATTACAGGCGGATGAAGGAGGCTGAGGAAGAGAAAGAGAAAATTGAAAGGAAAGAAAGAACGGAGAGGATCTTAAAGGAGTTATTGAAGAAGAAAAGGGAATACGAGGAGAAGGCGTGCTTGCTTAGGGCCGTAGGAGAAAAAATTTTCGAGAAAATGCATCAAATCGAACTTGAAATAAAGGATTTCTTAGAAAAAGGGAGAACAAAAGAACTGGAAGTCGTCAGCAGAGAAAAATTTCCTGTGGTCAAGGTAAAACTGGACGGATTAACTTTTGACTACAACGTTAGAAATAAGGCCTCTGAAAACGCATCCCAATACCTTGAAAAAGTCAAGAGGCTGGAGGGAAAGGTTAAGAGGATTGAGGGACACTTGGAAAGGTTCAAAAAAGAATTTCTCCTTGAGGAGAAAGGGAAAGAGAAAGTAAAGGGGGCTGATGAAAAAAGGAAATGGTTTGAAGACTTTATATGGTTTAAATCCAGCGACGGATTACTTGTAATCGGCGGAAGAACCCAAAAACAGAATAAACACATTGTTTCAAGGAAAATGGATCCGTGGGACTTGTACTTCCATGTCGAAGGACTTCCAGGATCAAGTGTAATAATAAAAAAGGAAAAAGATGCGACGATCGGAGAAAAAACAGTGCTTGAAGCTGCAGCCGCGGCTGCAGCCTATTCATCTGCTTGGAAGAGGAAGATAAGTAAGGTGGATGTGTTCTATGTTAAAGGCGAACAAGTCAAGAAATCCGGTCCGACAGGACAGTACCTGCCGAAGGGGGCTTTCTATATAGAGGGAGGAAAACATTACGTTAGGAACGTGGAAGTCTCAATATGCATAGGTCTCGTGAAAGAAAACGGTGAAGACAAGGTTGTTGGAGCTCCTTTAAGTTCTTTGGAGGGAAGAGCTTTAGCCTACGTAGTTCTGTTCCCTGGAAACATGGAAAAAAGGTTTGCAGCCAAGAAAATCCAAAAGTTTTTCTCAAGTTTTCTTGAAACAAACATTTCAGAAATAGAGAGACTCATCCCTGGAGATTGTTATTTGGGAAGGTTTAAACGTGTTGAGGGAAGGAATAAATAAAAAATTAATTGCGGATGAAATGTGTGGAAAGCTGGCTCGATGGATGCGTATAATAGGAGTAGACACTTTGTATTCAAAAGAAATAGGCTTAAATAGCGATGAAGAAATAATAAGCTATGCTGAAAAAACCGGAAGAACCATTATAACCAGGGACAAAAAACTTTACTTTTCAGCCAAGAAAAAAAATGTGAGAGCCATAATAATCAGTGGAAATAACCTGGCGAAGAATATAAGCCAAATATTAAGGATCATCAATGTAAAACCGGTTTTTGACCCATATAAATCGTTTTGTCCATGTTGTAATTCGAAGGTCAAAGAAATAAGTAAGGAAGAAGTGAGGGGTAAGGTTTCACCTGAAATTTTAAGTTCTAAAGAAGTTTTTTGGATTTGCACAGGATGCGGAAAAATTTATTGGGTTGGAAGCCACCATGAAAGAATTAAGAAATACATAGAACATTTAAGTGAACTCCTTAATAATGATTCTAGTAAAGGTGTTTAGTGATAAAATGGCTCTTGACCTTGAAAAAGCCGAGAAACTCGTTAGATTCGCTAGAAAAACAATAGAGCACTATTTATCTAAAGGAGAAAGAATAAAAGTACCTGAGGACATTGAAAGGGAATTTTCAGACAAGGCAGGAGTGTTCGTAACCTTAACGACATTTGACACTTCTTCTTTAAGGGGATGCATAGGTTTCCCTGAGCCAACAATGCCTCTAGCATTGGCTGTAAGGGATGCAGCCATTAGTGCAGCTGTTTCAGACCCTCGTTTCCCACCTCTAAGCAAGGACGAACTTGGCAACGTTACCGTCGAGGTTAGCGTTTTAAGTAAACCTGTCTTGATAAGGGCAAAGAGAAGGAGCGACATCCCCTCACAAATTGAGATAGGGAGGGATGGATTAATAGTAAGGAAGGGTATTTTTTCAGGGTTACTTTTGCCTCAGGTAGCTGTTGAATACAACATGTCAGCTGAAGAATTCGTTTCCGAAACATGCCGCAAGGCAGGTTTACCATTTGATTCATGGCTTGATGAAGGGACAGAGGTTTATAAGTTTCAAGCTGAAGTTTTTGGTGAAGAAACCCCTAAAGGCAGGGTTATAAGAAAACTTTGATGACCCAGCATCTCACTGTATTTAACCCTTAGGAAAGGGGTGGAAACTGCATGAAGGTTTTCTTCTCTGTTTGCGGGATAGGCCTAGGACACGCTGGAAGGAGTTTAATCATTGCTGAAAAGTTAAAGGAAATGGGGAACGAAGTAATTTTTTCGTCCTACGGGGATGCAGCGGAGTTCATAAGGAGAAGTGGTTATGACGTTTTCGAGGAAGACGAACTTGTTTGGTTCGAAGGAAAAAAAGGAGAAGTTGAAGTTAGGAATACGCTGAAAAACACGCATAAGTACTTAGCCACAATTTTTAAACACGTTTATCAAGAATCTAAGCATCTTCTCTCCGTCCAACCAGAAATCGTTGTTTCAGATTCACGTGTAAGTCCGATTGTTGCTGCATCCATGTTCGACCTTCCCTCCATCACGATACTCCATCAAGTTCGGCTTCTGCTCCCTCAACTTCCAAAGAAGCTGGAGAAAAAACCATACCTAAAATCACTTATTTCCAGGGGTCTTACGAACATGTTAAACTATGTTTGGAGGCAAAGTGAAAAGATACTTGTGCCTGACTTTAAGGAGCCCTACACGATAGCCAAGGGCCACCTTGAGGAGGTCCCAAAAAAAAGCAGGAAAAAAATTGTTTTTATAGGCCCCCTAATTGGCAGGAGGCCTGAGGACTACCCGGCGGAGGACGTGTTAAAAAGGGAAATGGGCGTTTCAGGAAAAAAAGTTGTTTATGTGGCAATCGGAGGGACAAAACGGGAAAGAGAAGCAATGTATAGAAGCGTGATTCCTGTGATTAAAGGGCTTCACTCTAATTACCATTTCATCGTGTCAAAGGGCGAGCCGTCCTCCACTGCCTGTTACCGTTTAAAGGAGAACATTGTTGTTCATGGCTGGGTTAGGGACAGAGGAGAACTTATGAAGGCAGCGGACCTAATTATTTCAAGGGGAGGGCATAATACAGTGGCTGAAGCAATGTATTTTGGAAAACCCCTTTTAGTTATACCTACGCCTAACCACTCTGAACACTGTGAGATTTCTTTAAACGTTAAAAGGATGGGAATTGCAGAGGTTTGTAAACAAGAAAAAGTAGGAAAGGAACTGGCAAATTTGATTGAAAAAATGTTAAGAGAGGAGGACTATGCAAGGAAGTGTGAACAGGTTGCTAAGGATGTTTCTTCTTATAATCCCGTAACAAAAACAGTTGAAATAATAGAGGAAACCTTTAGCAAAGCAGCATCATCCCCTCTTTGGCCAACTATGTTTTGAGAGTTTTCTCATACATCCTTTCAAAGGTCCAAGTTATGGTGTTCAGTATCTCTTTAACCCTGTTTTCTTCCCTGTAATTGGTGATTTCAATTTTCTTTATAATTTCACCGTCCTTCACTATTTGGAAATCCAAAACCTGACTTTCATCTATCTTGCCTTTTAAGGCCTTGTTTTTATCCGCCAACTTCATGTTTAGGAGGACCTTCTTAACGAAAAACTGCATGAATGGCGGGACCTTAGAACTAAACCCAATCTCCCTGCTGGGAATTATTTCAATGCGGCCCTCATCAACAACCATGTCCCCTAAGTGAACCCCTTTTCTCGAACTAATTTGGTAAACCCTGCCCTTAACACGTTTCTCCGCCTTCTCAGGTTGTTCAACCCCTACCTGGAAGGATGCTTTCACCAAGAAAGAATCTAT
>JAOZGF010000179.1 GCA_027491845.1 Thermoproteota archaeon
TAACCAGGGCTTCAAGGTAACTTCTTAATTCAACCATCTTTTTTATTTTCTCTTCATCCTTACCAAGAGAAGCCATACCCCTTCATCTGTAAAGGCTTTTCCTACTTAAATTCTTCAATAACTTGACATAAAACGTCTATTCCTTCCATTGTCAAAGAAGAGCAAGGTATAAGTTCGCTATAACCCATAATGTTGTCCAAGTCTCTAACAAGGTGTTTAGTTGTTTCATCCATTGGTTTACCTGAAACAACAAGTTTTTCATAGAGTTTTTCAGGGTTCCTTGCACTCTCAATGAGTTCTCTCCTTACATCCTTGGAGAGTAGGTCTATTTTTGACAGGACATTGTAAAGTGTTAGGTTAAGCTTAAAATGCGTTATAACACTTAGCCAGAGCTGAGTTACAAGGTCAACAGGGTTCAAGGCTGTAAACGAGTCAATGAGAAAAAAACAAACCTGATTTGCAAAGCTAAGTCTTTCCCTTATGTAGGGGACGCTCTTTCTAAGGGTTGAAAGCTCCATCTGACCTGGAGTGTCCAGAAGAAGTATGGAAGGAGACTGATAATTTATTTCTTGTAAAACATTGTCAAATTCGGTTGCAAGCATGTCGTAGGCTGCTATTAATGCCCCGTTTGGGCCTAGGTCGTACCTGTCCATTATCTCGTTAATGTCAATGTAGTCTCTCACGTCTATTTCAGGGTGATACGGCGTCCTTGAAACAGCAGGATCTAAATTAACCGAGATAACGTCTTCCTCAAGGAGTTTAAGGTATTCCTTAAGAGACTTTGTCAAGTAAGTTTTACCTGCGCCAGCTAAACCCACTATGAAAACAGCAAGCAAACCAATCACTTAATCACTTAATCATTGCTTAATTATTGTTTATTCTTTCTTCTTCAACCAATTTTGTTTTGAGGATGGAGGAACAAACAGGGCATCTTTTCAGCGTGGTAGAGTAAAGAGCCTTGCAACTGGGGCACTCCTTCCTCCATTTATAGAATGACTTGATCCCCCTTGTTTTATAGGAGAAGAAGCCTATGCGCAGGTAGTAGCACAGGTTCTGGATCCTGTAGTCATCTGTGACTACGCATGGAGAACCCCCTCTTTCCTTGATTTCAAGCGCCAAGGCAATCAGAGAAACATCAGCCTCCGAAAGAAAAGGTAAGTCTCCTGTCTTCTTAGCAAATTCCCTTGCTTTCTCCACATAAACACCACTAACATCGTGTTCTCTGACATTCCCCTTTATCAGGGCTATCTCCACCATTGAGGCAGCCTGTAATGACTTAAGTTCCTTTATAACTTGCTGGGTTGTATAGCTTCCGCCCAGAAATTCGGAGTAGTTATATAAGCCCGTGAAGACGCAGGAGTCAAGAATAAAAACATTTTTCCCTCTACTGTTCGACCCCTGCTGATTCATCGCCAACACTCTTGAGCTTCCTATAGAAAAAGTTTTTTGAAAACCTAATAATAGTAAAGCACCTATCCGACTTAAATAGTTCTAGTTTTTCCCCTTCGCCCAGTTTCCTCTCAAAAAACCCGTCCACAGCCACGGCAGCTTCACCCTTAAAAAAACTTATGGATATCTTTCTTTCAGGGCCTACAACAATGGAGCTGACAGGCGGTTTAAGCGAGAAGGGCCAGGGATTGACGAAGGAAACACACATTGCGTCAACGCATGGATCGAGGATGCATCTTGTTAAGCTTGAAAAATAAGCAATTGACCCTGTTGGAGAAGATACAATCAACCCGTCACAGAGAGAAGTTAGGGTTTTTTCACCGTCCAAATAAACCTTTACGCCTATAGGCCTTCTAACCACGTGAGAATAAATTAACACCTCATTCAGTGCCTCACGTTCTAGTGATTCAAGTTTTAATGTAACCATTGACCTTCTATCAAGGAAAAATTTGTCTTCCCCCATTAATTTCAGGGATTGCTCCACCTGGCTTGGGGTTATTTCGGTTAAGAAGCCCCATCTTCCCACCTTAACCGGGAGAAAGGGCGAGTTAAGATGAGAAAGTCTTCTGTGGGCGTAAAGAATCGTCCCGTCACCACCTATGGTTATTATAAGTTTCCCGTTCATTTCACTAGTTTTCCTAGCTAAATCTAACCTTTTTATTTTTTCAGCACCCTTACTTTCCACTTCTACAATGGATCCCTTTTTCTCTAACAGCAAAACAACTTTTTTAAGTACTCTTACCGCTTCCCCCATATCTACACGTGAAATAACTGAAACCCTCTCAAGCAAATCCTTTCCTTTCAACTAACCAGCACCCACCATCTCCACTTAAATTGCCTCATAAACATGTTTCAATGTCTTCCCTGCAATCAGGCTTTTTTATGGAAATTTAACTGGGTAACTTTTAATTAAGGGAACACCTAAAAAATAGCTAACAAATTTTTTTTAGAAAAAACTGGCATTCATTCCATATCGCGCTGCTAAGTTTTATGAATGACATGTGTGGAGGAAATGAGTGAAAAAAGGTTTGAGGAAGTTGGTAAGTTAAAGAAGGGACACTACATTGTGTTGGAAGGAGAGGCAAACAGGATTGTCAGCATTGAAAAATCCAAGCCGGGAAAACATGGATCTGCAAAGGCAAGAATCACTGCAATCGGTGTTTTCACAGGCAAAAAAAGGAGTTTAGTGAGCCCAGTCAACGCAAACATAGAAATACCGATCATAGAGAAAAAAACGTGTCAGGTGATCGCCGTTACAAAGGAAACAGTCCAGTTGATGGATCTTCAAACCTATGAAACATTTGAGGTTGACAAGCCTGAAGACTTGTCAGAGAAACTTGAGGCAGGCTCAGAGGTTGAAGTTTGGCAAAGCCTGGGATACAGAAAAATCATGAAGGTGAAATGAGATAAAATAAAAGTGAGTTGAAAAGTTAAATTAAGGCTTTCAGGTGATGCAATGCTTGAAACACTCAAGGACCAACTGAGCCTAGCCATTAGAAGGATAACGAGGGCCCCCTACATAAACAAAAAAGTTGTTAGGGAGGCGATACGGGATCTTCAGAGGGCCCTTCTTCAGGCAGACGTAAACGTTGATCTTGTGTTTGAACTATCAAAGAGAATTGAAAAAAGGATTTTTGAAAGCAACTTAAAAGGTGTTGATGAAAAAAGGCTTGCAATAAAGGCAATATATGACGAATTAGTGTCTTTAATGGGGGGTAAATCTCCACACTTGAACGTCGTGGATTGCAAAAAAATAATGATGATTGGCGTGCAGGGGTCGGGTAAAACAACTTCAGCTGTGAAACTAGCTTATTACCTCAAGAAAAAAGGAAAGAAACCTGGAATAATATGCGCTGACAACTATAGGCCAGGTGCCTTGGAGCAACTTCGACAGTTGGCTGATGGGTTAGGTATCCCTGTTTATGGGGAAGAAAAAGAAAAAAACGTAACAAAAGTGGTGAAGGAAGGAATTAAAAAATTTGAAGCGGAAAAAAGACTTCCCATTATAATTGACACTGCGGGGAGACATAGAAAGGAAGAAACATTAATGGTTGAAATGAAGGAACTTGAAAGAAAGGTTGAACCCGACAAAATAATCCTTGTGATCGACGGGACAATGGGTCAGCAGGCATATGATCAGGCGAAGGCTTTCTCTCAAGCTACAGGGATAGGGTCAATATTTGTAACTAAGCTTG
>JAOZGF010000187.1 GCA_027491845.1 Thermoproteota archaeon
TTAACTGACGGGGTGCCCCATGTTCTTTTAACCCAGTTAACATCTACAACTTTTAGTTCCAGTGTTTCAGGGGGTCTTAAGTTTCTTACTTGGAAAATATTGTTTTTAACCTCATTAAAGACCTGGACCGCAGCTGAAAAATAGGTTTCATCTACATTTACCAATTTTTTTCTTGTTTTTGAGAGGATGTATCCAGTGAAGAAGCCTGTCAGGATTGTGGAAAGAAGCACCAGCAATAATATTTTGTTTCTATTGCAGGAGAACATTAAGAGTGTTCCTCTTCCTTTGTTTATCTTTTATTTGAAAGGGCTTTTAGTTACAATCCATGAAAATTCCTCTTTTACATACGTTACAAATGCCTTGAGAATTTTTTTGAATAAGAAGAAGTTTCTCTTTCTTAACTGGGTTAATAAGAATTTAGGTCTCATATAGAAACTCATGTAGGCTTTTCGAAGCAGGTAGGTCAGTTCTCTCGGTGAGATTCCTTCAACCTTTAAAACAGGAGTTAGTACGTCATATTTCCTCCAGTCTCTTTCTAACAGCAATCTCTCCTTTAAGGCTTTCTCATATAATGGTGTTCCTGGGTAGGGTGTAGCTAGGGTGAACTGGACATAGGTTGGATCAAGCTCTAAAGCAAATTTAACAGTCTTCTCCATGTCCTTCCTGGTTTCGCAGGGAAAACCTAAGATGAAGGAGGCTACAGAATCTATGCCTGCTTCTTTAATTGCCTTGATAGCTTTTCTTGCCTGGCTTAAATTTATTTTTTTCCCTATGAAGTCAAGAACCTTTTGTGACCCTGATTCAACTCCTACATAGATTGCATGGCAACCTGCATCTTTGAGTTTTTTGAGGATTCTTGGAAATCTTGATATTGTGTCAACCCTGGAAGAACACGTCCAAGAAATCTTAATGTTTTCTTCTCTAATTTTCTCAGCTATTTTTTCAGCTCTTGAAGGGTTTAGCATGAAGTTGTCGTCTAGGAATTCGATTTCATCTATCCCATATCTCTTTTTAAGGAGCAATATTTCTTGAATAATGTTCATAGGGCTTCTGCACCTCCACTTGCTACCGTAGAGCCTTGAAGAAGAACAGTAGATGCATTTAAAGGGACACCCCCTACTTGTTATCATCGTAGCAAATCTTTTCTTGCCTAGACGGTATTTATCCATTGGAAGAAGGTCAAAAGCAGGGAATGGAAGTGAATCAAGGTTTTGAACCAATGTTTCCGGCGGCGTCTCAATGATTTCCTTATTTTCTCTGAACGTTATGCCTTTAATTCTCTTCAAGCAACACTTTTCTTTATTGTTGCAGTTGTTCAGGAGATTCAGCATGATTTTTTCCCCTTCACCCCTTACAACCACGTCTATCTCGTTGCACTCCCAGAGTGTTTGGCGTGCTGCGAAGGTAACATGTACGCCTCCAGCCACAATAAACAAGTCATTTCTTCGTTTTTTTATTTCCCTTGTAGTTTCCATTGCATCGTAAACCATAGGGGTGGAAAAGAAGCTTACCCCCACTACCTCCGGATTGAATGCTTCTATTTCACTAGCTATTTGTTGATTGGAATAATTCAAAGTCAAGGAATCAATAACCTTAACAGTATGCTCGCCATGTTCCCTGAGGTAAGAAGCAATGTATCCCAGCCCGAGGGGTGGACCACACACATCTAAGAAGTCTTTTAACATAGAAAATGAATTGGGTGAAACAAGTGCAACCTTCAAGGGAGCACCCTCTAGAAATTAGATGTGAATCTAAAGTGGAGTGACTTCAAATAAAAATACAAAATTGCATCCTTAAATGTTATGGGTTAAACATAGTTCTTTTAAAGGAAGACAGTAAACGCCTAGCGTTCGTGACACGTGAAGTCGCAATAGGGAACTACAAAAAAATACAAAAATGCAAATATTGTATGCATTTGAGAGAAGCAAGGGGAAAATGGAAAAGAAATGCACCTTATGACTTGATTTGAAACCCCTGCTTTGAGACGTAGTGTTGGTGAAAGTCTTTATATTTTCATTAAAAATTTGCAGCTTAAGTCAACTAGCTTTTTAATTATCCGGTTAGATTCAAGATTCATCACTTCGTTTAACTTAACATCATTATGTTCCCACAACCGTCTACTGCATAAAGCTGATTAGTGCCAGCAAAATAAAATAGAAAAAATTAAGATTTGAAGGTTTGCGTTATGTGGTGTTTGGAAATAAGGGTCTCACCGAGCAATTTGTTTGGTGCTGAAACCTCCTAAAGCCTCCTTGAAGAAACTAAGTACCATGTGTTTCATAAAAAAAGCAAAAAAAGGAAAAAGATTTACTTAACTAAGACAATGCCGTCCAGCTGGAAGTTGAGTTGCCCAAGCAAGAACTCGTCAGAAGGCATTACACCTGCTGGCTTAACTACAGTTCCCTTAGGTGGAACAGGTAACCCTGGCATTTCAACACCTTCTCCACTGCTGACTAGCGGATATTCGAAGAATGGATCCCATACTCCCTTGAGCATTTGATCTCTTCTCATCTTTATGTGTTCTATCATTGACTCTGGAATGAGTGCACGAGCTTTTGGGCTTATGGCGTCAATACCTGTCTTATTGTTGTTTTGTAAGTCAACTGTTGGTAGTATTGTTTGTCCAGGAAGCCAAGGATTATCTGCAGGCATGGCGATATGGTCATCCATGCCCAAGAACACCAGGGTTTCTGGAGCTTTAACCTCTGACAAGTACTCTTTTACGAAGTGATCCCATATAACCTCCCATCTCGTGTCAAAGGAAACTGCTACGGTGTCTGTAGTTGACCAATTGTACATTCCAACTATGTCCATGTCCTTGCCTATGAACCAGATCCCCTTTTCCTCACAGACTTCAACTGGCGCTGTGGAGTCTGTGTAGTGGGTTAAAACATCGCATCCCATTCCAACAAGGGCAAGGGAAACTTCTCTTTCTACAGGCGGGTTATACCATTCCCCTACGTACTTAATGTACACTGTTGCATCAGGGTTAGCTTCTTTCACTCCTAGATAGAAGGCCGCCATCCTTCTAAAGTTCTGGACGCATGCAGGCCCTACAGCTATACCTATCTTGTTTGTTTTTGTTAATGCCCCAGCTACAAGTCCCTCTAAATACATTGCTTGATATTGCCTAGGGAAAAATCTTAAGAAATTACCTCCTCTTGAAACATCGCTTCCAATGTTACCTAAGAAGTAAACGTCTGGATATTCTCCTTGAATCTCTTTAAACGCAGGTACGGCACAAGGTTCCCAAGATCCAACGACTAGATTTGCCCCCTTTGCAGTGATAAGGTCTCTTGCTGATGAAATCGGGTCTCTACCAGTTAATATCACTGCTTCATCATACACATAATCAAACCATGGGTACAGCCATTTAAGCCGCTTGGCTGCAATGATGTATCGACCGTCCCATGTGGATCCCTCTATGTAACCGCCCAACACGAAACCTAAGGTAACTTTTCGTTTCGCCGGTACTTCCTTTATAACTTCCTTTACCACTGGAGGTTTAGCTACGTATACGATTCCTCCTACGACTATTGCTGTCACTATAACGGCGATTGCCACTGCTGTCGCGACTGTAACTCCCATCTTTTTTATTTTTCCACTCATTTTCTTCAATCCTTTATTTTTCACTTTTTGTTTTTGAGCATAGTGTAAGTTTGAACCTTAAAAATTTTTTGAAATGCTTTGCGTTATTCATCGATTTTGTAGTGATAAGTAAATATGGAAACAGTCCAAATTGCAGTTTAAGTTGTTCTTGTCACGGTTAAAATTTTAACAAATAAAACTTTCATGGCCTTTTTTCGATTCCACGCTTTTTTTGGTTTTTACTCTTTTATGTAGGGTAAGCCTAATGCTGCAGGTTTAGCTAACCCCCATTTCCTCCTGAACTTCGGGGTTGAAATCACGACTAGAACTAGGATTGTGGCAATGAAAGGAAACATCCTGCAAATGCCAAGAGGTATTCCTAGGCCTGGTGCAATGGTTTCTGGAGCAATGCCAAATTGCCATACCGCGCCGAACGTTAGGGAGCCAGCTAATAATATCCAAGGCTTCCACATGGAGAATAAAACGAGGGCTAACGCAATCCATCCCATACCCTGAGTGGGAAGGTGGCTCCACAGCCCTAAGTAAGTTAGGGAGAGAAAAGCGCCTGCTAGTCCTCCCATTAACCCACCTATCATTACACACAAATATCTAATTCTCACAACTCTTATCCCAGTTGCCTCTGCAACAGATGGGTCTTCACCCACAGATCTTATCTTTAGTCCTAAGTGAGTTTTAAACAGTACGAACCAAGTAACGAACACTAAGGCGACTGCAAGGAGAGATAAGGGTGAGAGGAATCCGCCAATACGTGGTGAAGAGAGTCCAAGAGGCCCTGAATACCTGTCAGCCCAGTAAGTTGTGAAACCCATGGCAAAAATCCATATTCCCATCCCGCTTACGATCTGGTCGACCTTTAACGTTATAGAGAAGAAACCGTGTAGAAGGCCGAGAACACATCCTACCGCCATACCGACTATAAACCCGCTTAGGAGACTGCCTGTATGGAGGGCGGTAATGAAGCCTGATGCTGCGCCGAACAGCATTAATCCCTCTATGCCTACGTTTAAAATGCCTGACCGTTCATCT
>JAOZGF010000198.1 GCA_027491845.1 Thermoproteota archaeon
TTTATGTTTAACCAATTTTTCACGGCGAACTCAATCATGTCATCCAAGTTGTGCCCTGTTGCCACCCTGTCTAGCCCAAGCTCCCTGGGGTCCCTATTCATCAAGTACCTTTTAACAGTCCCGCAAACAGAGCAAATTGGCTTTCTCGAAAAACTAGCCAGGTCACTTATAGTGTATCCATATGTTTTCTTTAGATTTCTAGTGTGCATTGTTATGTTTAGTTCATTGCAGATTTTTTCAGCCCATTTTTCCATTTGGTTTGAGTAATTGTTTATGCCCAAGTTAATGTGGTATGCGTAAACTTCAAATTTCTCTTTTCCTGCAATTTCACTTAAAACGATCAGGCAAGCTAAACTGTCTTTTCCACCTGAAAAGGAAACAGCAATTTTTTCTCCATTCTTGATCAAATTAAACTTTTTTATTAGGCTCAAGACCTTCTTTTCATAGAACTCGGCGAAGTGTTCCCTGCATAATTTTAACCTATAACCCCTAAGGTTAATTACATGCTTATTCCTACATTTTGAGCAAACCATTTTGCCTGTGTACACCCGAAAAATTAACTTCTTAAAACTTCTTAAAAAAGGATCATGTCTTTTTCCATTAATTAGTTTTTGGTAGTTTTTAGTAAGGAGTCTCCCAGGGACTAAGAGGGTGTTTAATTGTTGAGAAAGGAAAAATACATTCAAGTTAAGCCTAACCACAGTTACTCAAATATTTTTCAAGGAATAACCCTGACGTTGCGTTGTGATACTTTTTTCAAATTTTCATTAAACGTTGCTATGGCCCCTCTAACCCTGTGCATGTGTGAGTATTATGATGTTATTATGTTCTTACTTCCTAATTTCATTCTTTAAAACTTTTAACAAACCTAGAGCAAAAAGTAAGTGAAACGAAAAAGAGAGGTTAGGTGTTTGAGTAAAATATTGAAGATTGACCATTTAGGGATAGCTGTTTCAAACTTGGAGGAAGCAGTTAAATTTTACAGGGACGTCCTTGGCTTGGAACTCGAGGGGTTTGAGGACATACCTAAGCAGAAGGTAAGGGTTGCCATGTTCAGGGTAGGTGAAAGCAGAATAGAACTTGTGGAGGCAACATCGGAAGATAGTGCGATCTATAAATACATTAAGTCTAGGGGGGAAGGACTACATCACATTGCTTTGAGGGTTGACGACATCAGGGTTTTCTCTAGGGAGATTGCTGGAAAAGTGGATTTGATCTATAAAGAGCCCATGGACATTTTGGGCGAGAGACTTATAAACTTTATTCATCCTAAACACAGTAAAGGCGTCATGTACGAACTTGTGGAGAGGATTAAAGAGTAAATTGTTTGAAAGGAGTAATTGAATATGGATGAAGTGAAAGAAGTCAGGTTGAAAATGGAGGAATGGGAAAACAAGGTTTTGAAAGGCTTCTTAAAGAAGTTTTCAGAGAGAAAAGCCGTTTTTTTGAGTGAGGAAGGAATAGAGGTTAAGAGGCTATATACGCCTTGCGACCTAGCAGATAGGAAGTGGAATTACGTTGAGAAGGCAGGCTTCCCTGGGAGTTATCCATTCACGAGAGGGGTTTACCCCACGATGTATAGAGGTAGGACATGGACGATTAGGCAATATGCAGGATTCGGTTCAGCTGAAGACACAAATGAGAGGTATAAATACCTGCTTAACGTAGGTCAAACAGGTTTAAGCATGGCCTTCGACCTCCCAACCCAGCTCGGCCTTGACCCAGATAATGAATTAGCCTTCGAAGAAGTTGGCAAAGTCGGCGTGTCGATGCCTTCTTTGAAAGAAATGGAAATAGTTTTCCAAGGCATTCCTTTAGAGAGAATATCAACTTCCATGACGATAAATGCAACGGCAATGGAGATTATGTCTATGTACATTTCCTTGGCTCAAAAGAGAGGTGTTTCCATGGATAAATTGGCTGGAACAGTGCAAAACGACATTATAAAAGAGTACGTTGCCAGGGGTAATTATATTTACCCTCCTCAGCAGTCGTTAAAGTATTTAACTGACATAATAATTTTTTGTGCTGAGAACATGCCTAGATGGAACAGCATAAGCATCAGCGGATACCATTTCGAGGAAGCAGGGGCAACTCCTTCCCAAGAAATAGCCTTCACACTTGCAGATGCAATGACATACGTTGAATCCGTGGTTGAAAGGGGAATGGATGTTGACTCATTTGCCCCACGCCTCTCTTTCTTTTTCGCATCAAGGACAAACCTTTTTGAACAAGTGGCTAAGTTTAGGGCTGCAAGGAGGATGTGGGCTCAAATAATGAAAGAAAGGTTCTCGGCGAAGAATCCCAGGTCAATGATGTTGAGATTCCATGTTCAAACTGCAGGTGTAACGTTAACAGCTCAACAGCCAGAGGTTAACATCATAAGAACAACCCTGCAGGCATTAGCAGCTGCACTTGGTGGAGCTCAGTCCTTACACGTTAATTCATACGATGAAGCTCTTTCACTCCCAACTGAAAAAGCTGTGAAGTTATCTGTTAGAGTTCAACAGGTCTTACAACTTGAATCAGGCGTGACAGATACGGTTGACCCTGTTGGTGGAAGCTATTTCGTTGAATGGTTAACGGACGAAATAGAAGAGAAAGCGTGGAGGATCATTGGACACATAGAAAGGGTTGGTGGAATGGTTAAGGCTGTTGAGAAGGGGATACCTCAACTCGAAATAGCGAAGAGCGCTTACGAATACCAGAAAAGAATAGAGGAGAGGAAGACACCTGTCATAGGTGTGAATGTTTTGATGGAAGAAGAGGAAATAAAGGAAAAAATACTCAAGGTTGATCCTGAAGTGAGGAAGAAGGTTACGTCTAGGCTTGAAAAACTGAGGAGGACACGTAACAATAACAAGGTCTCTGAAGCCTTAGAGAAACTGAGGAAGGCAGCTGAATCAGAAGAAAAAAACCTATTTCCATTTGTCCTTGAAGCAGTGAAGACTGGAGCGACGTTAGGGGAAATAAGCGGCACATTGAGGGAAGTATGGGGTGAATGGAGAGCTCCCTCCACATACTGACAAACTATCTTACATTTGCCCTAATT
Organism: Thermoproteota archaeon; assembly: GCA_027491845.1. Taxonomy (GTDB): domain Archaea; phylum Korarchaeota; class JAOZGF01; order JAOZGF01; family JAOZGF01; genus JAOZGF01. The sequence goes on from JAOZGF010000198.1 coordinate 3,053, forward strand.
AAACCCAATAATTTATCCTTAAGCCTTGAACCAAAAACTTCATCCATGATTATAGAAGCCGCTGAAAAGAACCCAAGGAGGAAGTCTAACCCAGTTGTATGTCCTCTCTGTATTAAATCAATAATATCCATGGCAAACTCATTTTCATTTTTTTCCAAGAAGTCATTGGTGAATGAGAGGATTTCCTCGTCAACTATTTGCCTTTGCATGTAATTAAGAAGGCATCCGCTTACCCAATTAGTTCTTGACTTAATGGTCTCTTCATCAATGAAGACAGGGTTAAGTTTCAGTTTAGGGGTTAAAGCATTAAAGAAGAAAAGAAAACCTCCAGCGAAATCATCCCCTGACGGCGTGAAACCTGATCCAAGCCCGATTAGCTCGGATAACCCACTTTCCAAAATAGCTGTTTCCTTGGAACCAAGGGCTCCCTGGATGTCTTTGGACAGAAAAGAAATTACTTTCCTGTAGGTAGACTTCCAAATTATGTTAGGCTTATTCATTAAGATATCCAGAAGCCTTAAACCAGTTTGAAGGAGATCAAGGGTTTCAGTCCCTCTTAAAAAACCAGATTCTTCTATGTGTAGCTTAACTGGTTTATAGGATGAACAGGTTGTGAGGTTAATGGCTAAATTCCTGATTAATAGTTCATTTCTCTTCACTATTACTTTATCTAGAGGGTAAACGTTATCCTTAAAGTTTAACGGCTTCTCTTTTCCAAGAGAGACGTTTAGGGAGACAGGCGACCTAATGGGGAGCTGTGTAATGATTATTAGGTTGTTGAGATCACCTAAGTCTTTTTTGCATTTAATGTAGAGGGAATTGCTGAAAACATTCAGTACTTTTCCAACCACTGGATCTTGAGCGTTTTTCAATTTTTCCTTTACTTTTTCACCTATTGATAACCCTGTTAAGCTTGTTTTCATTTCTGTTTTATTCCTTAGACGCCATATTTTTCAGCATACTTTTTCAAGGCTTTCTTAAACATTTCCATGGGAAAACTTACTATGCCTGCCCCAACTTGACCTATTCCAGGCTCCTTGTGAGCGATGCCTGTGTTTATTGTCGGCGTAATGCCTGATTTAACAACTTTCCTTATGTCAACCCCTGTGGGCGTGCCTTGGAAATTCAAGTATGGGATCGTGAAGTACTTGTGTTTTGTCTGGGTTATTTCATACATGCGTTTGGTGTTCTCTATTGCGAATGAAACGGTTCCTCCAACCCATGAAACGATGGTTGGAGCTGCAGCCATGGCGAACCCGCCTAAGCCAGCTGTCTCCATTATGGCGCTATCTCCCAAGTCAGGATTTGCATCCTTTTCTGTGAAGCCTGGAAACCAAACTCCTTTAGGCACGGGTGCGGGAGCCGTAAACCACTCGTTTCCCAGCCCGCTGACCCATATACCTATGTCTGTTCCGTTTCTGGACATGACAGTGACTATTGTGCTGTACTTTATATTGTGTCCAGCTAACGTCATTGCTTTAGCTGCAGCCATTGCAAAGCCCAAAAAAGTAAAATTGTTCTTTTCCATGAAAACGTATGCGTCTCTTAATTCTTTTCTTTCCAAATCCGTTGAAAACAGGTATGGCGTTATTTCTTTTAGAAATAGAGACGTAGCGGCATTATGCCTATTATGTACCTCATCACCCATGTGTAGGGCCTCAGAAATAATTGGTTTGAGGGCAACGCCATCTTTCTCCCTCTTAATATCATCTATTGTAGCTTTAAGCACTTTAGCCAGAGTATCCCTCATCCAGTTAAGCCTGTTTATCACCTCCCTATCATAGGCACCATACCTGAGAACCTTCCCTATACCTTCATTCAAGTTCGAAAAGCAATAGTTCCCATGTTTCCTATCATATATGACTATCGCAGGCATAGTCGGCGAGATTATTCCGCTCATTGGGCCCACGGAATTATAATGATGATTAGGCTCCCACTTAACTTCCCCCGACTTAGCCAGTTTCTCAGCTTCCTCAGGAGTAGAAGCCCACCCTTCATAAATTATCCCTCCAATTATGGCTCCCTTCATGGGTCCACTTAATTTCTCCCATTCCACAGGCGGGCCTGCATGGGTTAACAAGTAATCCTTCATTCCAGGTATAACTTCCTTTGCAGGTCCAATGTCAACCCAGACAGGATCTGCTTCCATCATTTTTTCAACGCATTCCTGGTTTGCTTTTTCTATTTCCTCCTTTATGCTTGGGTCATTCATTTAAGCCACCTGTGAAGTTTTATTGTTCAACCATAAAAAATTTTGCTGGTTTTCTTTGTGACCTTAAGGAAAAAAAAAAATTAGAAGGCTACAACAGTTTCTCCTTTTTCATTTACTGTGTTCATGAGTGGAATGAAACTAGTTGTGAAGCAATTACTTTCCTTCTTTTTTTAACTTAAGAAATAATTTTTCAGGTACCTTGGAAAGTTTTAGTGCAAGCTGTTTTGTTAATCTTTTTTAAAAGAAAATTTAGGAAGCGGGGAATTGAGTTTCACTTTTAAATATAATGATCAAGCAACATTTACTTTGTTCTTGATAAATAATTTTTGATTTATTTGTTATCCAAGTTTTTTTATTGATTTCTGAAGCGTTTATTCCTCTTAAAAGCGCCATGTAAGCTTCTCTGAATTCTTTAAGGTCTTCCTCCGTGTCCCAGCAAATTTTCCATATCAGGGAATAATTGTTTTCTTTTTCGTAGAAGGTTAAGTTATCTCCGTTCCATCCCTCAGCAGCCTCCCTTGCACTTGAGTCGTTCAACCATGTCGTCAGCATGACATATATAAAGTGTTCACCCATTCTGTCTTTTCTCTTAAGAAGCCAACCACTTTCGTTTAAAGTTGGAGCGTCAGGTTTAAGGAAAGATTCATGTTTAATGTATTTTTCAGGATGCATTACTTGTTCTGTGGACATGGGAGCCTTACTGTATGCGTTATTAACCATTTCCCAGCCACCTTCCCAGTAAAGTTTTCTTACAAATTTCTCACCATAATCATAGGGAAACATCCATAACATGAGCAGTGGCCTTGGTATTTGGCTTGACGGTGACGCGTACTCTACTGTACGTTGATTCACTTCAGGTGTAAAGTACACGCTTACAGTTTCTGTTTTCATGCAAACTTCTTTTTTTCCCATTGCTTTATTTTTCCTGGTGAAGTTTAAGTAGAACTTAGCTGTTAAACCTGCATCTCCTTCAATTAAGGCTGATAAGGCCTGTTTTTCATCA